>CAKUMG010000461.1 GCA_934667465.1 uncultured Actinoplanes sp.
TTCCCCGGCCACGCCCGGCCCCGCGCCCGACTCGACGACGTCCGGGCGCTGAGCAAGCTCCGGTTGCGCTGAGCGAGTTCAGGCGCCGAGCGGAGCCCCGGTAACCGCCGGGCGTTGAGCAGTCGCCTGGCGCCGAGTGAGCGCCGGGTGCTGAGCAACCGTGGGCGTTGAGCAGGCGCCGGGCGCCGGGTGAGCGCCGGGTGCTGAGCGGCGAGAGGCGGGCCCGGCGGGGTTTCAGTTGGGGCTGACCGGGCGGGCCAGGTCGGACAGGGGGACGGGCACCGCGCGTACCCTCTCCAGCAGTTTCGCCTCGCGGCCGAGCAGCCGCAGCTCGGTGCGCAGCCGGCCGGCCGTGTCCGGGATGGCGAGCAGCTCCTGGCGCTCCTCGATGGTCAGCTGCGCGGTCGCCGCGACCAGGTGCGACAGCACGGCCGGGTCGTCGGGCACCTGGTCGAGCACCTCCGAGTCGGGGCGCAGCAGGTCGAGGTAGGTCCGGAAGGCCGCGAGCACCCGGGGCGCCAGCACCTCGGCGGTGGCGTCGGCGGGCTCCTCGTCGGGCAGCCACTCCACCTCGGCCGTCACATACGGGTGGGCCTCGGTGTCGAGCTGGAGCACCCGGAACCGGCGCCGGCCGACGGTCACGATGTCGAACCGCCCGTCGGGCAGCTCGCTCACCTGGCGCAGCTCCGCCGTGCACCCCACCTCGTACAGCTGGTCCCTGGTGACCGGGGGACCGGAGGCGGCCTCCTCGCCGCCCTCGGCCGGGAGCACCTCGGAGCCGTGCCGCAGCGTCACCACGCCGAACTCGTGGGGTTCGTCACTGGTCGCGTCGACCAGATCGCGCACGAGCGTGCGGTAGCGCTCCTCGAAGATGTGCAGGGGCAGCACCAGGCCGGGGAAGAGCACCGTGCCCAGGGGGAAGACCGGGATAATCGCGCCCACGGGTCGAGGGTATCGGCATGGTCGGGATCCGCGCTCGCCACGCGGCGGTGATCTTTCGCGGCGGCCGGGACAAAGCGGTCGAAGTGGCCGGTCCCACTGACTAGGAACCGCGCCCCGGGACTGTCGGCGGGTCGGCCTAGACTTGGCGGCGTGCTGAACCGGATCGACCTGCGCGGTTCCCGCCGGGACCCGCGAGGACTGCTGCCCCGTGCCCAGCTCGACGTCGCTCAGGCGGTCGAGAGGATCAGGCCTGTCGTGGAGGCGGTCCGGGAGCATGGATTCTCCGCGATCCGCGAGGCGACCCAGCGCTTCGACGGCGTCACGCTCGAGCGCCTCCGGGTGCCCGCCGAGGCGATCGCGGCCGCCGCCGAGACGCTCGACCCCGACGTCCGTGCCGCGCTCCTCGTGTCGATCGAGCGGGCCCGCAAGGTGCACGCCGACCAGCGGCGCACCGACCACACCACCCAGGTGGTGCCGGGCGGCAGCGTGACCGAGCGCTGGGTGCCGGTCTCGCGCGTCGGGCTCTACGTGCCCGGTGGCCTCGCCGTGCTCGCCTCCACCGTGGTGATGAACGTGGTCCCCGCCCAGGAGGCCGGGGTGCCCTCGCTCGCAGTGGCGAGCCCGCCGCAGGCGTCCAACGGCGGCCTGCCCGACGCGACGATCCTCGGCGCCTGCCACCTGCTCGGCATCACCGAGGTCTACGCCGCCGGCGGCGCCCAGGCGATCGCGATGCTCGGCTACGGCTCCACCGGCGCGTTCGAGGGCGACGAGTGCGCCCCGGTCGACGTCATCACCGGCCCGGGCAACATCTGGGTCACCGCGGCCAAGCGGCTGCTGCAGGGCACGGTCGGCATCGACGCCGAGGCCGGCCCCACCGAGATCGCGATCCTGGCCGACGACACCGCGTCGCCGGTGCACGTCGCCGCCGACCTGATCAGCCAGGCCGAGCACGACCCCCTCGCCGCGAGCGTGCTGGTCACCGACTCGCCCGCGCTGGCCGAGGCGGTCGACGCGCAGCTCGACGTCCAGATCCCCGCCACCAAGCACGAGGCCCGGGTGCGCGAGGCGCTCGGCGGCCGGCAGTCCGGCGTCGTGCTGGTCGACGACCTCGAGCAGGGGCTGGCGGTCGTCGACGCGTACGCGGCGGAGCACCTCGAGATCCAGACGCGCGACGCGCGGCAGTGGGCCATGCGGGTCCGCAACGCCGGCGCGATCTTCGTGGGGGCGTACTCGCCGGTCTCGCTCGGCGACTACGCGGCCGGCTCCAACCACGTGCTGCCCACCGGCGGCTGCGCGCGGCACTCCAGCGGCCTGTCGGTGCAGTCGTTCCTGCGCGGCATCCACGTCGTCGAGTACGACGAGGCCGCGCTGCGCGACGTCGCGCCGCACGTGGTCGCGCTCGCCAACGCCGAGGACCTGCCCGGGCACGGCCAGGCCGTCAGCGCCCGCTTCGGCGGTGCCGCGTGACCACGCTCGACGACCTGCCGATCCGCGACGACCTGCGCGGCAAACAGCCGTACGGCGCACCCCAGCTCGACGTGGCGGTGCGGCTCAACACCAACGAGAATTCGTACCCCGTGCCCGAGGTCGTCGCCGAGGCCGTCGCCAAGGCGCTGCAGGCCGAGCTGCGCGACCTCAACCGCTACCCCGACCGGGACGCGGTCGCGCTGCGGGCCGACCTCGCGGCCTACCTCGGCCACGGTCTGACGACCGCCCAGGTCTGGGCCGCCAACGGCTCCAACGAGGTGCAGCAGCAGCTGCTCCAGGCGTTCGGCGGGCCCGGGCGCACGGCCCTCGGCTTCGGACCGTCCTACTCGATGCACCCGCTGCTCGCCGCCGGCACAGGCACCCGCTGGATCGGCGCGCTGCGCGACCCGGACTTCGGGCTCACCCCGGCGTCCGCCGTCGCCGAGATCGAGCGGCACCGGCCCGACCTGGTGTTCCTCTGCTCGCCGAACAACCCGACCGGCACCGCGCTGGACCCCGAGGTGATCACCGCCGTGCTGGCCGCCGCGCCCGGCATGGTGCTGGTCGACGAGGCGTACGCGGAGTTCGCCCGGCCCGGCACCCCGAGCGCGCTCGGCCTGCTGCCCGGCAACCCGCGCCTGATCGTCAGCCGGACCATGAGCAAGGCGTTCGGCTTCGCGGGCGGGCGCCTCGGCTACCTGGCCGCCGACCCCGCCGTGATCGACGCGGTCCAGCTCGTCCGCCTGCCCTACCACCTGTCGTCGCTGACCCAGGCGGCGGCGCGGGCGGCCCTCGCCGAGCGCGCCGCCCTGCTCGCCACGGTCGACGCCATCAAGGAGCAGCGCGACCGGATCGTGACGACGCTGCGCTCGCGCGGCGTCCGGGTGGCCGACAGCGACGCCAACTTCGTGCTGTTCGCCACCGGCCCCGACCAGAGATCCGCCTGGCAGGCCTTCCTGGACCGGGGTGTGCTGATCCGCGACGTCGGGCTGCCCGGCTGGCTGCGCGTCACCGCCGGCGACCCCGCCGAGACTTCCGCCTTCCTTACCGCCGCCGAGGAGATCCTGTCGTGAGCCGCACCGGGCGCGTCGAGCGCGTCACCAACGAGACCAAGGTCCTCGTCGAGATCGACCTCGACGGCACCGGCAAGGGCGACCTCGCCACCGGGGTCGGCTTCTACGACCACATGCTCAACCAGCTCGCCAAGCACGGCGGCTTCGACCTCACCGTGCGCACCGAGGGTGACCTCGAGATCGATGCGCACCACACCATGGAGGACACCGCCCTCGCGCTCGGTGAGGCGTTCACCATCGCGCTGGGTGACAAGGCGGGCATCCGGCGGTACGGGTCGGCGACGATCCCGATGGACGAGGTGCTGGTCCGGGCCGCCGTGGACCTGTCCGGCCGGCCCTACGTCGTGCACGAGGAGCCGGCGCTGGCCCCCTACATCGGGCCGGTCTACCCGACCAGCATGACCCGGCACATCTTCGAGTCGTTCGGCCACGCCGCCAAGGTGACCCTGCACGTCAGCGTGCTGCGCGCGGCCCGCGACGGCGGCCACCCCGACGCCCACCACGTCGTCGAGGCGCAGTTCAAGGCGTTCTCGCGGGCACTGCGCGAGGCCGTCGAGATCGACCCGCGCAACGCCGGCGCGCTGCCCTCGACCAAGGGCGTGCTGTGAGCAGTGTCGCCCCCGTCCTGCTGCTCGGCCTGGCCGGCATCCTGGTCGGCGGCGTCGTGTCGCTGAGGCAGCAGGGCGCCTCCAAGTTCTCGATCATCCTGGTCGCGGTGTTCGCCGTGGTGGCCGCGGCCGGTGGAATCCTCTGGATGCTCCCGGGAGACTCATGACCAGCGTCGTCATCCTCGACTACGGCTCCGGCAACCTGCGGTCGGCGGAGCGGGCGGTGGCCCGCACCGGCGCCGACGTGACCGTGACCGGCGACCTCGCCGCCGCCGCTGCCGCCGACGGGCTCGTGGTGCCCGGCGTCGGTGCCTACGCGGCCTGCATGGCCGGCATCGAGGAACTGGGCGCCGGGCCGGTCATCGCCGAGCGCGTCGCCGCGGGCCGCCCGGTCCTCGGCATCTGCGTCGGCATGCAGATCCTCTTCGAGTCCGGCGTCGAGCACGGCGTCGAGACCCGGGGCCTGGGCCTGCTCCCCGGCGCGATCACCAAGCTCGCCGCCCGCCGCATCCCGCACATGGGCTGGAACACGGTCACCGTGCCGGACGGCTCGGTGCTGCTCGCCGGGGTCGCGCCCGAGACGCGGTTCTACTTCGTCCACTCGTACGGCGCCTCGGACCTGACCGCGCTCGCCGGCGCGGGCGCGACGGTCACCACCGCGGCGCACGACGAGCCGTTCGCGGCCGCGGTCGAGCTCGGCTCGCTGTCGGCGGCCCAGTTCCACCCGGAGAAGTCCGCCGACGCCGGTGCCGCGCTGCTGCGCAACTGGGTCGGCGGGCTGACCGCCGCCGCATGAGCAAGGAACGTGCACGGCGGCGGGCCGAGCGGCTGGCCGTCCTCGAGAAGGAGAAGGCCGGCCGCGCCCGCCGGGTCGCCCGCCGGGACCGCCGCCGCGCAATGGTCCGCACCCTCACCCCGCGGCGCCGGGGCACCGGGCGGCTCTACCGGCGCAGCCGCGGCCAGCGGATCGGCATCGTCGCCGTGCCGCTGGTGCTGATCGGCCTCGTGTGGCTCGCCGTGCCCGATCTCGCGCTGCGCATCGTCCTCACGGCGGTCCTCGTTCTCGTGTTGCCCGTGCTGGTCGTCGTGGTGCTCGGGCGCCGTTAGCGGCCGCCGCCAGGGACTCGCCCGGGTCCCGCGGGACACCGCCTGATCCGTACACCTGACTGAACAATCCCGCGCCGCCACCGGCGCACCTTCCGATCGGAGCTCCGACGTGACCCTCTCCCTGCTGCCCGCCGTCGACGTCGCGGACGGGCAGGCCGTCCGGCTCGTCCAGGGCGCCGCCGGTTCCGAGACCAGCTACGGCGACCCGCTCGAGGCGGCGCTGGCCTGGCAGAACGACGGGGCGGAGTGGGTGCACCTGGTCGACCTGGACGCGGCGTTCGGGCGCGGCGACAACGCCACGCTGCTCGCCGAGGTCGTCGGCCGCCTCGACGTCAAGGTCGAGCTC
>CAKUMG010000462.1 GCA_934667465.1 uncultured Actinoplanes sp.
CCCGCAAGGTGGCCATGATGCCCTTGCTACGGGTCACCGACATGAAGTACGAGCAGAGCGCGCTCGGCCGGATGCTGAGCTACGGCACGTTCGTGCTCGAGTCGGCCGGCCAGGACCAGGCGTTGCGCGAGGTCAAGCATCTGCCCAACCCCAACGAGCTCTACCTGCGCGTGGTCGAGGAGATGTACGAGCCGCAGGCGGTCGAGGCCCGGCTGGGCAAGGACGGCGACGGCGGCGACGACGCCTGACATCCTTCCGTGGTGTCGTGCGCGCACCCGGTAACGTCGCCGGGTGACCAAAATCGACCTGCACTGCCATTCCACCGCCAGTGACGGCACGCTGACCCCGTCCGAACTGGTTCGTGCGGGTGCGGATGCCGGTCTGTCCGTGATGGCCATCACGGATCACGACACCACCGGTGGGTGGGACGAGGCCGCGGCCGCGCTGCCGCCGGGCCTCGCCCTGGTCCGTGGCGCCGAGCTGTCCTGCCGCTGGCACGGCGTGGAGCCGGCCATTCCGCTGCACCTGCTCGCGTACCTCTTCGATCCGCGCGAGCCACGGCTCGCCGCCGACCTCGCCCGGCTCCGCGACGACCGCGAGCGGCGCGCCGAGAAGATAGTGCGGCTGCTCTGCGCCGACGGGGTGGACATCAGCTGGCCCGAGGTCAGGGGCTACGCGGCCGGGGGATCGGTGGGCCGCCCGCACATCGCGCAGGCGTTGATCCGGCTCGGCCTGGTGCGCACCACCGACGAGGCGTTCGCCTCCCGCTGGCTGGGCGCCCGGTACTTCGTACCCAAATCCGATCTTGACGTCTTCGAGGCGGTCCAGGCGGTCCGTGCGGCGGGAGGCGTCGCGGTCTTCGCCCATCCGAACGCGACGGCCCGCGGGCGCATCGTGCCCGACAAGCTCATCGAGGAACTGGCCGAGGTGGGCCTCTTCGGGCTCGAGGCCGACCACGAGGACCACTCGCCGGAGCAGCGGGCGCACGTGCGGGCCCTCGCCGACCGTCTCGGCCTGGTCGCCACCGGCAGCTCCGACTTCCACGGGACGCACAAGACGGTCCGGCTGGGAGCCTTCACCACAGAGCCCTCCGCGTACGCCGCGATCGTCGCAGCCGCGACCGGAGTGCCCGTGCTGGGGTGACGGTCCTCGCAGTTCGGGGCGGCGACAGCGGCCGACGCCTAGGTTGATCGCGTGGATCTGAAGCTGTTCGGTGAGTTCTTCGTGACCCTGCTGGTGATCGTCGACCCTCCCGGCATGGTCCCGGTCTTCCTCGCGCTGACCGGCACGATGCCGGCCAAGGAGCGCGCCCGCGCGGCCACCCAGGCGGTGCTGCTCGCCCTCGGCGTGATCGTCATCTTCGCGGTGGCGGGCCAGACCCTGCTCGACTACCTCCACGTGCAGCTCCCGGCCCTGCAGGGCGCCGGTGGCCTGCTGCTCCTGCTGGTCGCGCTGCAACTGCTCACCGGTAAGACCGACGAGCCCTCCGACCAGGCCGGTACGAGCAACGTCGCGCTGGTCCCGATCGGCACGCCGCTGCTCGCCGGCCCCGGCGCGATCGTCGCCACGATGCTGTTCGTGCAGCGTGCGGACGGTCCCGCCGACTATTCGATCATCGGCCTCGGCATCCTCGCGGTCATGCTGACCGTCTGGCTCGTGCTGCGCTTCTCCGGCGGACTCGTCCGGCTGCTGCGCCCGGCCGGCATCGAGGTGCTCACCCGCATCGCCGGCCTGCTGCTCGCGGCGATCGCGGTCCAGCTCGTCGCCGACGCCGTGGCCGCCTTCGTCGATCTGCACGCGGCGGCCTGAGCGTCCGCTTTTCTGTCGTAGGCGCCTGGCAGACTTCAGGACGTGCCGAGAACATCCTCCCGATCGGCCGCGGTGCCCGAACAGCTGGGCTTCGACGGCATGCCCGAGCGCCTCTTCGTCTGCACGCCGAGCAAGCTCGGCACCTATGCGGACTGCCCCCGGCGCTACCGCTACGCATATGTCGACCGTCCGTCGCCGCCCAAGGGCCCGCCGTGGGCGCACAACTCGCTGGGCGCGAGCGTGCACACCGCCCTGAAGAACTGGTACGCCCTTCCGGCCGCCGCCCGCGGCGCCGCCGACCTGCCCAAGCTGCTCAAGGCGACCTGGGTTCGCGAGGGCTACCGCGACGTCGACCAGGAGCGGGTGGCCTATCGCAAGGCGCTCGAGTGGCTGGACACCTATGTCGCGGGCCTCGACCCCGAGGAGGAACCGCTCGGCGTGGAGCGGGTGGTCGCCACGAAGACCTCGGTGCTCGCGTTCAACGGCCGCGCCGACCGGATCGACGGGCGGGCCGGCGAGGCGGTGATCGTCGACTACAAGACCGGCCGGTCCGGGCTGAGCCCCGACGACGCCCGCGGCTCGCACGCGCTCGCCCTCTACGCCTATGCGGCCCAGCGGGTGTTCCGCCGCCCGTGCCGGCGCGTCGAGCTGCACCACCTGCCCACCGGCACGGTCTCGGCGCACGAGCACACCGACGAGTCCCTGGCCCGCCAGGTCGGCCGCGCCGAAGACACGGCCCGCGACATCATGGCCGCGGAGAAGGCGGTGGCCGCCGGGGCCGACCCCGACGACGAGTTCCCCACCAACCCGGGCACGCTGTGCGGCTGGTGCGACTTCCGCAAGTCGTGCCCGGCGGGGCGTGAGGTGCCGGCCAAGGAGCCCTGGACGGCTGTCGAGCACCTGGAGCGGCCCGTGTCCTGACCTCCCGCGGCACGCCCCCCGCGCCGCCCGCCCGACGCGCTCACGCCAGGCGGCCTCCCGGCGCCACGCATTTGAGGGCAGCGCGCCTGGTCTTGGGCAGAGGTGGCGCGCATCCGGGGGCCGCGCGAGGGGCGACGGTCCGGACACCGGGCCGCCTGCGACAGCACCCCGCCGGCGTGCACCGGCCGCGTGCCGACGTGCGGCGAGCGGCCCGGTCGGTGGGCAGGTGGGTAAGTCAGGCGGCGGCGAGGCCGGCCCGTTCGAGCGCGGCCTGGCGCATCGGCGGGTTCCGGAACTGGGCCGGCAGGGCGGGCAGGGCGCTGTTGATCAGTAGGCGCAGGCCCCGCACCGAGAGGTCGGCGGAACGGTCCGTGGTCGGCCAGCCCAGGCCGCCGTAGAGCTTGCGCGCCCACGGCGGCAACAATGCGATCGCCGTGCCCGCGATGCCGAGATAGGCCCACCGCGGCGGCCCGAACGCGAGGCTCATCCGCAGCGGCAGGCTGCCCCACGCCGACGGGATCGGCGGCACGGTGAGGAAGAGCGCCGTCTCGGCACAGTCCTTGGTCAGGGCCAGCTCCGGCTGCACCCGGTCGTAGAAGGCGTCGACCTCGGCGGCCGTGCCGGGCACCGTCGCCGGGTCGAGGCCGATGAGCCGGGCCGCCTCCAGCTGCTCGGTGTAGTACGCGTCGACCTCGGCGTCGGTCAGGCTCACACCGGCCCGCCGGGCGGTGGTGAGGAACGACTCCACCCCGGTGATGTGCACCCAGCGGAGCAGGTCGGGCTCGTCGAGGTGGAAGATCTCACCCGTCCGGGGGTCCGTCGCCGTCATGCGCGCGTGCAGCCGCCGGATCCGCTGCGCCGCCGCCTCGGCCTCCGCGCGGGTGCCGAAGAAGATCGTGCCCATGTAGGTGGAGGTCCGCTCGAGGCGCCCCCACGGGTCGCTGCGGTAGACGGAGTTCTGCGCCACGCCGGCGACGGCCCGGGGGTGCAGCGACTCCAGGTAGAGCGCGCGGAGGCCGCCCAGAGCCACGATCGGCTCCTTGTGCACCCTCCACGTGACGGAGTCGGGACCGAAGAAGCCAAGGTCGGAGTCCATGAATCCAGCGTGCCACGATCACGTGCGGACAACCGTACGAAAACGGATCAGGCCGCGGTGTCGTCGCTCCGGGCGCGCCGGCAGGCGGGGCACAGGCCCCAGAAGGTGACCTCCGCCTCGTCGATCTCGAAGCCGTTGCTGTGCGCCGGGGCGAGGCAGGGGCGCTCGCCGATGACGCAGTCGACGTCCTCGATCGTGCCGCAGCCGCGGCAGACGACGTGATGGTGGTTGTCGCCGACGCGCGCCTCGTAGCGGGCGGGGCTGCCGGCGGGCTCGAGGCGGCGGGCGAGCCCGGCCCGGGTGAGCGCGCCGAGCACGTCGTAGACCGCCTGGGTGGAGACCGAGTCGAGGCGCTCGCGGACCCGGCGGGTGACCTCGTCGACCTCCAGGTGACCGCCGCCGGTCAGCACGTCGAGCACGGCCAGCCGCGGCCGGGTCACGCGCAGGCCCCGGTCTCGCAGCAGCTCCTCAGCGGTCACCACACCATGACAGCACGCGGAACCGGGTCGCTCAACCCGATGAACGGCGGATGACTTTCCGCCCGGCCGCGGCCTTGCTGCTCGTTCGCGCCGAACGCGCCCCGGCTGCGGGGCACGCTTTGGTCAACGTCCGGAAAACGGTGAACCGGATCGGCCGAACGCGCGTAAGCGCAACCGGGGGATGGTTGCGTCGTCAGATAAATCCCCGCTGACGGCGGAGTTCCTCGGACGATTGAGGAGGATGACCGTGTTCGACCAGATCAACGGCCTGCCGGTGCACGCTCTCGTGCTGCACGCAGCGGTCGTCTTCGTGCCGCTGCTGGCGCTGATGGCCATCGTCTACGCGGTCGTGCCGCGCTGGCGATCGAAGACCGGCTGGGCTGCGCTCCTGCTGGCGGTCGTGGCACCGATCACCACCTACGCGACGCTGGCGTCGGGCCATGAGCTGCGCGACAAGCTCGTCGCGGACGGCATGCAGGGCGAGTTCCTGCAGAAGATCGACGACCACATGGGGTACGGCACGCTGACCCTCTACTTCTCGATCGCGCTCGGCGTCGTGACGCTGGTCATGGTGCTGCTGACCCTCCGCAAGCCGGGCCACCGCCTCCCGCTGATCGCCGACGTCGGCCTCGCGGTCGTCATGGTGGCGCTCGCCGTCTTCGCGGGCTACTTCGTCTTCCAGGCCGGGGACACGGGTGCCCAGGCGGTCTGGGGCTCCTGAGCCCCCCTCAGCCGCCGTTCCGGCCGTTATGTGAGGTACCGGCCGGAACGGTGCACCGCTCGCGGCAGCGCACCGCGGACGACCACCCGGATGATCAGAAGGCGTCGGCCACCACCCGGACCATCAGAAGATCACGCGGGCGCAGAGCAGGCACATCAGGATGAGCGCCACGGCACCGGCCACCAGGCCCACGCCGTATGTCATCGTGCGCGCGCTGCCCTCCGACTCGTCCAGCGAGCGCATGTCCTGCGCCGGCAGCGCCCGGGGCGGCGGCGGCTGCGACACCACGGGCGGCCGCCAGTGCGGCGAGGCGGGTGCCGGCCGGGGCGGCCCGCCGTAAGGGGGCTCCGGAGCCCGCGCCGGCTCGGGACGGTCGCCGCCGAACCGGCCGGGGGCCGCCGCATCGGGCCGCTTCCAGAAGGCGTCGTCGTCAGGTCCGGTCGGGGCGCTCACGTTCATCGACGCTACATCCCTCGGGTGCCGACGGCGCGACCGACGCGGCTTACCC
>CAKUMG010000463.1 GCA_934667465.1 uncultured Actinoplanes sp.
CCTGTGACATCCGGTTGACGGCGGCGTCGGTGGCGTCCAGCTCGGCGAGCTGCGCGGGGGTGGCCAGGCGGCGGGCCAGCATGAGCAGGGCGGTCGGCTTTCCGGTACGCAGGTCGTCGCCGGCCGGCTTGCCGGTGGTGGCCGGGTCGCCGTAGACGCCGAGCAGGTCGTCGCGCAGCTGGTAGGCCTCGCCGACCGCCAGCCCGTAGCGCTGGTAGGCCTCGTCGATCACGGGCCCGTCGGCCGGGGCCAGCCCGGCGAGCGCGAGCCCGAACTGCAGCGGGCGCTGCACCGTGTAGCTGGCGGTCTTGTGCCGGGCCACCAGCAGCGCCCGGTCGAGGGACCACTGCGTCGGCTGGGCGGCCTCGCCGAGCACGTCGAGATACTGCCCCGCCACGGTCTCGATCCGCATCCGGTCGTAGCCGGCGCGGACCGCGAACAGGGTGGTCGTGGTCAGCGCGCTCTGCGCCAGCAGCTGGTCGGCCCAGACCAGGCACAGGTCGCCCACGAGGATCGCGGCGGTGGAGCCGAACCGGTCGGCGTCGCCGCGGCGGCCGGCCCGGTCGTGCTGGGCGGCGAACAGGCGGTGGGCCGTCGGGCGGCCGCGACGCGTGTCGGAGCCGTCCATGACGTCGTCGTGGACCAGGGCGAAGGTGTGCATGAGCTCGAGCGACGCGAGGGCCGGCAGCACCGGCGCGAGCGGCTCGTGCGCGCCCACGACGCCGCGCCAGCCCCAGTGGGCGAAGAGCGGCCGGAGCCGCTTGCCGCCCGCCATGACCAGGTCCCGGGTCGTGCGGGCGAAACCGCCCAGCTCGGGATCGACGGCGTCGAGCTGGGCGATCTGTCCGGTGAGGAAGTCGGCCAGTTTCACCTCGACGGCGTCCACCAGCCCTTCGGCGGGTGCCGGCTGATGAGGGACGCCGCAGCGTGCCCGCCCCTCGAGGGTGTCGTTGGCCACGGGCCGAGGTTACCGTAGGCTGACTGTTGCGTCGATTCGTGCGTCGATTTAGTCAGAAGATCGTCAAGTAGCCGGCCGCCAGGCCCGCCGGAGATCACCAGGAGTCCCGTGGAGACGGATCTCGGAGCTGCCTACGAGCGGTGCCGCCAGTTGCATCGTGCGCACGGCCGCACGTACTACCTGGCTACCCGTCTTCTACCCCGGTGGAAGCGTCGTCATGTGCACGCTCTCTACGGATTCACCCGCTACGCGGACGAGATCGTGGACCGCGCCGGCGACCTGCCGCCCGAGGAGCGGGCGGCCCAGCTCAACGAGTGGTCCGCACGGTTCGTGGCCGGGCTGCGCGGCGAGCGCTCCGACGACCCGCTGCTGCCGGCCGTCCTGCACACGATCGCGGTCTTCGACCTGAGCGTCGACGACTTCGACTCGTTCCTGCGCAGCATGGCCATGGACCTGACCGTCACGTCGTACGAGACCTACGACGACCTGCTCGGCTACATGGAGGGGTCGGCGGCCGTCATCGGCACCATGATGCTGCCGATCCTCGGTTCCCGGGACCCGGCCGCCGCCCGCGAGCCCGCCCGCCAGCTCGGGATCGCGTTCCAGCTGACCAACTTCGTCCGGGACGTCGCCGAGGACCTCGACCGCGGCCGCATCTACCTGCCCCTGGAGCACCTGGCCGAGTTCGGGGTCACGCCCGAGGACCTGGCGCAGGCGCGCGCGGCCGGCCGCTCCACCCCCGCGATCAAGGCGCTGATCAAGTCGGAGGTGGCCCGGTCCGACGCGCACTACGCGGCGGCGGCCCCGGGGATCCCGCTGCTCGACCCGACGTCGCAGGCCTGCATGCGGACCGCCTACCACCTGTACGCGGGCATCCTCGACGAGGTCGTGGCGGCCGACTACGACGTGTTCACGCAGCGCGCCACGGTGCCCAACCGGACGCGCGCCCGGGTCGCGACGCGCTCCCTGCTGACGAAAGCGGGCACGCCGGTGCCCGCGCTGGTGCGAGGCTGACGACATGCGTACGGCGATCGTGTTGTTCACGCGGGACCTGCGGGTGCACGACAACCCGGCCCTCGCCTCGGCCTGCGCGAGCGCCGCGACGGTCGTTCCGCTGTTCGTGCTGGACCCGAAGCTGGGCGGGCTCTCCCCCAACCGCGACCGGTTCCTGCACCAGAGCCTGGCGGACCTCCGGAAGAGCCTGCGCGCGCTCGGTGGCGACCTGGTGGTGCGCCGGGGCGACACGGTGGCCGAGACGATCCGGCTCGCGCAGGAGGTCGGCGCGGAGGGGATCGCGCTGGCCGGCGACGTCAGCACCTTCGCGAAACGGCGCGAGGAGCGGCTGCGTACGGAGGGCGAACGGCACCGCCTCTCGGTCAAGCTCTTCCCCGGCACCACGGTCGTGCCGCCCGGCGGCATCCGGCCGGGCGGGGGCGGCGACCACTACAAGGTGTTCTCGCCCTACTACCGGGCCTGGGAGTCGGCGAAGTGGCGCGACCAGGCCGCGACTCCCGAGTCGATCGTGCTCCCGGAGGGCGTGACCGCGGGTGAGCTGCCCGAGATGCCGGCGGGCGAGTCGCCGTACGCGCTCACCGGCGGGGAGACCGAGGGGCGGCGCCGGCTGGCGACCTGGCTGCGCCACGTGGGGCCGTACGACGAGCTCCACAACGACATGCCCGCCGACGGCACGTCGCGGCTGAGCGCGTACCTCCGCTTCGGGTGTGTCTCGCCACTGGTCGTGGCGAGCGCGACGCGCGGGCTCGACGGCGAGGGTCCCGCGGCCTTCACCCGGCAGCTCGGCTGGCGTGACTTCTACTACCAGGTCACCAACGCCTTCCCGGGGATCTCGAGCCAGGCCTACCGGGCGTCCGGGGAGAACAACGGCTGGCGCGACGATCCCGAGGCCCTGCGGCACTGGCAGGAGGGCACGACCGGGGTGCCGGTGGTCGACGCGGGGATGCGGCAGCTGCGGGCCGAGGGCTACATGCACAACCGTGCCCGGCTCATCACGGCGAGCTTTCTCACCAAACACCTGGGCCTGGACTGGCGCGACGGGGTGAAGTGGTTCTTCCGCTTGCTCAACGACGGCGATGTGGCGAACAATTCGGGCAACTGGCAGTGGGTCGCCGGCACCGGGAACGACACCAAGCCGTACCGGCGCTTCAATCCGATCCGTCAGGCGGAACGCTTCGATCCCGACGGGGAGTACGTTCGCCGCTACGTGCCGGAGTTGAAAACGGTTCAGGGGAAGGCTGTGCACCAACCCTGGCGGCTGCCCGATACGGTGCGGTCAAGCCTCGACTATCCGGGCCCGCTCGAGTCGCACGGCGACGAGGCGGTCTGGCTGAGGCCGTGAGTTTCCGTCCGGTCCGCCGGACGGGAAGCGGGTCCTGCCGACTCGTTGCGTTCGTCCGTTGATGGCCGGCAGGACCCGCGACAACCTTCCCAGGTCGCGGTGCGGGAAAACCTGCCTGCAGACCACCCGTACGCGCTTGCGCGCCACAGCGGAACGCCCCGCGACCGGGCATCGGTCGCGGGGCGTCGTGCTGCGTGGCGTCAGCCCTCGGAGAGGTGGCGTCAGCCTAGGAGAGGTGGCGTCGACCCTCGGGAGATGTGGCGTCAGCCCTCGGGGAGGGTGGCGTCAGCCCTTGGGGATGTCGAACAGCTTCGCGACCTGCGCGGCCAGGCCGAGGTCGCCCTTCGCCTTGATCTTGCCGGTCATGAACATCATCATCGGGTTGCCGTCACCCGAGACGACCTTGAGGAACGTCAGCGGGTCCATGGTCATGGACAGCTTGGGCTCGCGCGCCGGCTGGTTGGTGACCGTGCAGGCGCCGTTCTCGATCACGGTCTCGTACGTGTCGGAGGCGCCGCCCGGGCCGCCCGTGATGGTCCAGTGGATGACCGCCTGGGTGGCACCGGCGCGGTCCGCGCGGAACAGGGTGGGCATGCGGCTGAAGACCTCGTCCAGGATCTTGCCCCGGGTGCCGGAGGCCATGATCTCGGTGATCTTGGCGTCCGGGGTGGCCTTCACCAGCTTGGTGAACTCCTTGGGACCGATCTGGGCGAGAGTCTCGGGGCTGAAGTCAGTCATCAAGGAACCTTTCAGAAGTGAGAGCGCCGGGCCTACTCACGAGTAACCCTAGCGAGTACCTCGTCACCTCGCAGTCTCTCAACCGCCAAACAAGTGTTGGACAGTGAGGGCCGTCTCTCCTAAACTCCCCAACATGCCTTTGGGAGAAGAGTCCGACCGCCGGCAGGCCGCCCTCCGCGCCATGGCGCACCCCGCCCGGCTGCAGATCCTGTCCCTGCTCACCGGCTCCGCGATGACCGCCGCGGAGCTCGCCCGGGAGCTCGGCCTCACCCACGCCAACGCGAGCTATCACCTGCGCAACCTGCTCAACGCCGGGCTGATCGTGCCGGACGGCGAGGAGCGCATCCGGGGCGGCGTCGCCAAGCGCTACCGCTACGACAACACCCGGGAGCGGGAGCCGGGGAAGGTCGATCCCGGCACCCAGCAAGCGCTGTTCACAGCCGTCGCCAACGAGCTGGCCCGGCGTACCGCGCAGGGTGACTGGTCGATCGGCAACACGATGACCGACGCCGAGCTCTGGGTCGACCCCGAGGTCTTCCTCGAGCTCCGCAACCGCATCACGCAGCTCAGCCGCGACCTGCACGCGGCCGCGCGGGCACCGCGCAGCCCCGGCACCGTCCGGACGAGCACCACCATCGCGATGTTCCGGATGGAGGAGACATGAGCATGCTCGCCCCGCTGCGCCTGGTCCCCTTCCGCTTCCTGCTCGCCGGCCGGGTCGTCAACTCCCTCGGCAACGCGATCGCGCCCGTCGCGCTGGCCTTCGCGGTCCTCGACCTGACCGGCTCGGCGAGCGACCTCGGCCTGGTCGTCGGCGTGCGCGTGCTCGCCAACGTCCTGTTCCTGCTGTTCGGCGGCGCGCTGGCCGACCGGCTGCCCCGCAACCTGCTGATGGTGGGGTCCAGCGTCGCCGCCGCGGTGACCCAGGGCGCGGTGGCAGTTCTGGTTCTCTCCGGTACGGCCACAGTCCCGGCCCTGCTCGCGTTGTCGGCCCTGAACGGCGTGGTCGCCGCGCTGGCGCTCCCGGCGTCGTCGGCGATCCTGCCCCAGCTCGTGCCCGCCGGGATCCGCCAGCAGGCCAACGCGCTCAACCGGCTGGGCTTCACCAGCGCCGCCCTGGTCGGCGCGCCCGTCGGCGGGGTGCTCGTCGCCGTCGCCGGCCCCGGCTGGGGCATCGCGATCGACGCGGGCGCCTTCCTGGTCTCCGCCGTCTTCTTCGCGCTGCTCCGGATCCCTTCGGGCACGACGGCCACACCGGAACGGGCCGGTTTCCTCACCGACCTGCGCGAGGGGTGGGCCGAGTTCCGGTCGCGGACGTGGCTGTGGGCCGTGGTGGCCGGGTTCACCGTGGTCAACGCGTGCCTGGCCGGCGGGTTCACCGTGCTCGGTCCGGCCGTGGCGGACGGGACCGTCGGGCGCGACGGGTGGGGGTTCGTGCTCGGGGCGCAGACGCTCGGGATGATGCTCGGCGCCGTGCTCGCC
>CAKUMG010000464.1 GCA_934667465.1 uncultured Actinoplanes sp.
GTGCTGGTGACCGGCCCGACCGGTTCCGGCAAGACCACGACGCTGGCGTCGGTGCTGGACCTGGCGAACCGTAGCCGCGCCGACCACATCATCACGATCGAGGACCCGATCGAGTTCCTGCACCCGCACAAGCGCAGCGTGGTGAACCAGCGCGAGGTCGGCGCCGACACCGCGGACTTCGCGCAGGCGCTCAAGCACGCGCTGCGGCAGGACCCGGACATCATCCTCGTCGGCGAGCTGCGCGATCTGGAGACCACCGCGACGGCCCTGACCGCCGCGGAGACCGGCCACCTGGTGCTGGCGACCCTGCACACGCAGAGCGCCACGCAGACCATCGACCGGGTCATCGACATCTTCCCGCCGCACCAGCAGCTGCAGATCCGCGCGCAGCTGGCGGCGAGCCTGCAGGGCGTGATCACGCAGGCGCTCGCGCCGCGCGCCGACGGCAAGGGCCGCGCGGTCGTCTGCGAGATCCTCACCGCCACGCCGGCCATCCGGAGCCTGATCCGGGAGGGCAAGTCCCACCAGATCCCCTCGTTCATGCAGGCCGGCGGCAACGACGGCATGCTCGCCTTCGACCAGCACCTGGCCGAGCGGGTCCGCGAGGGCATCGTCACCATGCAGGCCGCGCTGGAGATCTGCCACTCGGCCGACGAGCTCAAACGACTGATCGGCAGGGTGTGACATGCCGGCGACCAGGACGTTCCACTACAACAGCATCGACGCGACCGGCCGCAAGGTCAAAGGCACGGTCGAGGCGGCGAACGAGGCCGCGGCGACGCACCTGCTGCAACAGCGCGGCGAGGTCCCGCTCGAGCTGATGCTGGCAGGCCAGGGGCTCAACCGGGAGCTCTCCATCCCGGGGCTGGGCAACCGGACCAAGCTCAAGGACCTGGCGGTCTTCGCGCGGCAGTTCGCCACGATGACCGCCTCGGGCATGTCGCTGCTGCGCTCGCTGTCGATCCTCGAGGAGCAGACCACCGCGACGGCGCTGAAGAAGGCGCTCGGCGAGGTGCGCAGCGACGTCTCCGGCGGCGTGTCGCTCTCCGGTTCGATGGCCAAGCACGACAAGGTGTTCCCGCGCCTGTTCATCGCGATGGTCCGCGCCGGCGAGGCGGGCGGCATGATCGACCAGGCGCTCGAGCAGGTCGCGGACAGCCTGGAGAAGGACACCGCGCTCCGCGGCAAGATCAAGAGCGCGCTGACCTATCCCGTCATCGTGCTGTGCTTCACGTTCCTGATGATCGCGGGCGTCCTGATCTGGATCGTCCCGATCTTCGAGGCGATGTTCCAGAACCTCGGCGGCGAGCTGCCGGCGATCACCCAGTTCCTGGTGGACGCCAGCCACAACATGTGGTGGATCGGCCCGCTCGTGCTGGGCGTCGTCGTCGCCGTCACGGTGGTGCACAAACGCCAGTCCCGCACCAGCGACGAGTACCGGTACGCGGTCGACAAGCTCAAGCTGCGGATGCCCGTCTTCGGCCAGCTCTTCAGCAAGCTGGCGATGGCCCGGTTCTCCCGCAACCTGGGGCTGCTGCTCAACGTCGGCGTGCCGGTGATGCAGGCGCTGGCGGTCGTCGGTGAGACCACGGGCAACGAGGTCATCAACGTCGCCATGAAGGACGTGCAGGCCGCGGTGCGCGACGGGCAGCCCATGTCCACGGCCATGCGGCACCACAAGATCTTCCCCGAGATGGTCACGCAGATGATCGAAGTGGGCGAAGAAAGCGGTCAAATCAGTCAGATGCTCGACAAGGTTGCCGATTTCTACGACAGGGAAGTCGACAGCGCCGCCGAGTCCCTGACCGCCTCGATCGAACCGATCATGGTGCTCGTCATGGGCGGCACGGTCGGCGGAATGGTGATCTGCCTGTACCTGCCGATGTTCACCATCTACCAGAACATCCAGGGCTGAGAAGCCCTGGTGAAAGGCGACCGGTCTCCGGTCGACGTAAGGGCACCCGAGCCCGGAACAAACCCATCCCCGTTCCACCCTGACGCCACACGGAGGCACCCCCAATGCAGGACATCATCGCCCGGATGCGCACGAAGAAGGACGACGAGGGCTTCACCCTCATCGAGCTCCTGGTGGTCGTGGTCATCATCGGTGTGCTGGTCGCCATCGCCGTTCCGGTCTACCTGAACTACCGCGAGGGCGCCGCCGACAAGTCCGCCCAGTCGGACGTGCGCGGCGCGATCAGCGCGATCGAGCAGTACTACACGGACAACGGCAACGTCTACCCGACCGCCCCGACCGCCGTGCAGCAGAACGTCGACTACTTCAACCTCGGCACCACGAGCACGAGCAGCGGCCGGATCACCCTGTCGGCGAAGACCAAGATGAAGTACATCGGCTCCGCCACCGCCTACGTGCTCTGCGCGCAGAACACCGGCGGCACGGCCGAGAAGGTCTACGTCTACAACAGCAAGGCCGGCGGCTCGGTCAAGGACCTCCCCGCGATCAAGAAGGTCGAGGACTGCACCGGCACCACCGGCGCGCCGACCACCCCCTGATCCACGATCCAGCGGTCCGGCCGGAGCCTCCACGGCACCGGCCGGACCACCGGAGCATCCGCGAGAGGAGACCGCCATGCCGGAGCCGCTGCTGCTCGGGCTCGCCGGCGTGCTCGGCCTCGCGGTGGGCTCGTTCCTCAACGTGGTGATCCATCGGGTGCCCCGCGGCGAGTCCGTGGTCCGGCCCGGCTCGCACTGCCCCCGCTGCGGGCACGAGGTCCGGACCCGGCACAACCTCCCGGTGGTCGGCTGGCTGCTGCTGCGCGGCCGGTGCGCCGACTGCCGGGCACCGATCAGCGCCCGGTACCCCCTCGTCGAGGCGGGTACCGCGGCGCTGTTCGTGGCGGTGGCGGCCAAGTTCGGCTGGTCGTGGGAGCTGCCCGCGTTCCTCTACCTGGCCGCGATCGCCGTCGCGCTCGCGCTGATCGACCTGGACGTCTACCGCCTGCCCGACCAGATCGTGCTCCCGTCCTACAGCGTCGCGCTGGTGCTGCTGATCCCCGCGATGATCATCGACGACCGCTGGGACGCGGCCACCCGGGGCCTGATCGCCGCGGCCGTGGTCTGGGGACTCTTCCTGTTCCTGCGCCTCTTCCGGATGGGCTGGGGTGACATCAAGCTCGCCCCGCTGCTCGCGTTCTACCTGGGCTGGCTCGGGTGGAGCTGGGTCGTCGTCGGGCTCTTCGCCGGCTTCGTGCTCGGCGGGTTCGCCGGCGGCGCGCTGATGGCTGCCGGCCGGGCAAACCGCAAGAGCCCCATCCCGTACGGGCCGTTCCTGCTCGCCGGCGCGTTCCTGGCCATCTTCGCCGGCGCGCCGATAGCCGACTGGTACTCGAACCTGCTGGTCCCCACGGTCTGAAGCACCGCGTACGCCGAAGAAAGAACGACAAGGAAGAAGGGAAACCGGATGGCTGGCGTCACCCCGATCGGGCTGGACATCGGTTCGTCGTCCATCCGCGCCGTCGAGGTACGCCGCGCGAAGGACGACTTCAACCTGTCCAACTTCGGGCAGATCCCGCTGCCGCCCGGCACGATGCAGGGCGGTGTCCTCGCCGACCCGATCGCGGTGACCTCGGCGCTCAAGCAGCTCTGGGCGGCCTGCAAGTTCAACACCAAACACGTACGCCTCGGCATGACCAACCCGCAGCTGGTGGTCCGCGAGATGACGGTCTCCAACCTGCCGGCCAAGGAGATGCGGCGCTCGCTGCCGTTCCAGGTCCGCGACATGCTCCCGCTGGCGGTCGAGCGCTCGCTGCTGGACTTCCGGCCGCTGGAGGAACCCGGCACCAGCCCGACCGTGCGCGGCCTGCTCGTCGCCATGCCCAAGGACGCGGTGATGGAGCTGGTCGAGGCGGTCGAGAAGGCCGGCCTGCACGTCGTCAACGTCGACCTCGCGTCGTTCGCCCTGCTGCGCGCCGCCTCCCGGCTGGACGCCCAGGTCGAGGCGATCGTGGACATCGGCGCCGAGGTGACCAGCGTCGTGGTGCACGCGGACGGCGAACCCCTGATCGTCCGTACGGTGCCCCGGGGCGGCACCGAGATCACCGAGAGCATCGCCACCCGGCTGGGCATCCCCGCGGCCGAGGCGGAGGCGCTCAAGTGCCGCTTCGGCCTGCACGGCGACGGCCGCCCGGACACCGCCACCGCCGCCGCCGACGCGATCCGCCCGCTGGTCAACGAGCTGCGCAGCTCGTTCACCTATCTCGCCTCGGGCGAGCGGCAGAAGCAGGTGACCCGGGTGGCGCTCTGCGGCGGCAGCGCGCTCATGCCGGGCCTGGCCGAGCACGTCCAGCAGCAGCTGGGTGTCTCCGTCATGTACGCCGACAGCGCCGCCCGCCTGCGCGACACCCGCAAGGCCCGCGAGCGCGGCTTCGACAGCTTCGTGCCCTCGGCAGCGGTGTCGATCGGCCTGACCCTGGGAGCGGCTGCCTGATGACCACGGCCCTGACGCCCGTCGACCCCGCGGCTGTCCCGCAGCGGACCAACCGGCTGCTCGGCATCGCGGCGAACCTGCTGCCCGAGGAGATCACGCTGGCCCGCCGGGCCCGGCGCACCCGCGGCTGGGTGATCATCGTGGTGGTGCTCGTCGCGGCGATGATGGCCGGCTGGTTCTTCCTCGCCAACCAGGACACCCGGGCCGCCGACGCCGAGCTGACCAACGCGACCGGCGACGTCACCGCGCTCCAGCGCGACCAGCGGGACTACGCGCCCGTGGTGCAGGTCAAGAACGACACCGACGCCCTGAACAAGCAGCTCAAGGCGATCATGGGCAACGACCTCGACTGGGCCGCCATGGTCACCCTGCTGCGCGAGACGGGCGAGAACACGAACACGGGCGTCGACGTCCAGGGCATCAACGGCAGCCTGCTCGCGCCCGTGTCCGGGGAGGAGGCCGCCGCGCCGGACGCCTCGGGGACCGCCGTGATCGGCACGCTGGAGATCACCGGGGAGGCGCCGGACAAGAAGGCCGTCGCGGCGTACATCGATGCGCTCGGCAGGCAGAAGCTGGTCGCCGACCCGTACCTCACCGCGGTCCGGCAGGGTGAGGACGGTTCCGTCAGCTTCAACCTCAACGTGGACATCACCTCGGCGGCGCTCTGCGGGCGCTTCGGCGAGAAGTGCGCAACCCGGGAGACCGAATGATCAGCGGCCGACACGCCGACCGGCTCTGGATCGCCGCCGGCTTCGTCGTCATCGTGATCCTCGCGGTGGCGACCTGGTTCCTGGCGGTGAGCCCCCAGTACGCGGAGGCGAGCGACCTGCGCGCGCAGACCGACACCTCGCACGCGCAGGCGACGACGCTGCGCAAACGGATCGTCGACCTGAAGAAGGAGAAGGCGAAGCTGCCGCAGCTGACGGCGACGCTGCGCAGCTACCAGGACGCGCTGCCGGCCGATCCCGGCACCGCGGCCTTCCTGCGCCAGCTGCAGGCCTCCGGAACCAAGCTCGGCATCACCGTGAAGTCGCTGACGGTCGGCAACAAGACGGCGTCGGAGGTCTCCCCCGGTGTGCTGGAG
>CAKUMG010000465.1 GCA_934667465.1 uncultured Actinoplanes sp.
GGAACGTCTGGTCGCCGCGGCCCCCCGGGTCGTCCAGGTCGTCGCCGGGCAGCGGCTCGCTCTCGGCCCGGCGGGCGTCGGCGGCGGCCACGACAGCGGCGGCGCGCACCGCGAACGTCGCCGGGTCGGTGCCGGCGGGCGGCAGCGCCGCGTCGTCGAGCTCGCGCGCCAGCCGGGCGAAGTGGGCGAGAACGAACGTACGCGACGAGGCCTCCGGCAGCAGCGAGTGCACGTAATCGGCCTGGTCGGCGGTGGCCGTGAGGATCAGGTCGGCCTCGCTCAGCTGCGCGCCGACCAGCTTGCGGGCGGCGAACCCCTCGGTGGTGCCGCCGCGCAGCCGGATCTGGCGCGCCGCGGGCGGGTTCATCTCCTCGCCCTCGTGCCAGCCGCCGGTGCCCGCGCTGCGGCTCTCCAGCAGCGTGCCCACCTCGGCGCCGGGGTCGAGCTTGGCCAGCCGCTGACCGGCGGCGAGCAGCGTGAGGCGCTCGGCGATCGGGGACCGGCAGATGTTGCCCATGCACACGTGCAGGACGGTGAACGCCATGGTCAGGACCCCGCGACGATGATGTCGGGGACGACGTCGCGCAGCTTCTCCAGCGGCACGGCGCCCTCGCGCAGCACCTGCGGCACGTCCCCGGTCACGTCGACGATCGTGCTCGGCGCCGGGTCGTGCGCGACCCCGGCCTCCAGATAGACCCGGACCGCGTACTCGAGCTGGTCGCGGGCCTCCTCGGCGGTGACCGGCGCGGCCTGCCCGGCCTTGTTGGCCGTGGTGACCGCCATCGGGCCGACCTCGCGCAGCACCTCGAGCGCCACCGGGTGCAGCGGCATCCGGACGGCCACCCGGCCGCCGGTCTCGCCGAGGTCCCAGCGCAGGCTCGGCGAGTGCTCCACCAGGATCGTCAGCGCGCCCGGCCAGAACGCGTCGGCCAGCTCCCGCGCGGCCTTGGGCAGCGAGTAGACCAGCCCGTCGAGGGTGTGCCGCGAGCCGACCAGCACCGGCGGCGGCACCCGGCGGTCCACGCCGCGGGCGGTCTGCAGCGCGGCGACCGCGTGCGGGGTGAACGCGTCCGCGCCCACGCCGTAGACGGTGTCGGTCGGCAGAACCACCAGCTCGCCGCTCTTGACCGCCTCGACGGCGGCGGCGATGCCGCGATCGCGCTCGGCAACGGCCCGGCAGTCGTAGAGCATCACGGGATGCAGTCTGCCACGATCGCCGTGAAACGACGCCTTCAGGCCTGTCACGGGTGGCGGGCGGGGCGGTCGGACGGGGCTCACCTGCGTCTCGCTGTCGCGAAGCGGGGCCGACCCGTGAGGTCGTCGTGGGCGGTCACCTCCACGAAGTTGCCGTCGGCACGCAGCAGGTCCGGGACGGCCCGGCCGTGGACGTCGTCGTGCTCGATGCCGACCACGCCGCCCGGGCGCAGCAGCCGCGCGGCCAGCCGGATCACCGGCCGGATCACGGTCAGCCCGTCGCCGCCGCCGAACACGGCCTCCGCGGGATCGTGCCCGGACACCTCCGCCGGCACGGGGGTCCCGTCGGGCACGTAGGGCGGATTGCACAGGAGCACGTCCACGCCGCCGCGCAACTCCGCCAGGAGCGCCGGATCGGTGACATCGCCGGCTGTCACGCGTACGGAATCGAAGGGCTTGGCATTGCGGCGCAACCACGCGAGCGCCGCCTCCGACCGCTCCACCGCGACCACCAGCCCCGGCTGCGCCTCGTCCGCGACCGAGAGCGCGATCGCGCCGCTGCCGCTGCACAGGTCGACCACCGTCGCACCGGGCGCGGTGTGCTCGATCCCCCAGCCCGCCAGCAGCTCGGTCTCCGGCCGCGGGACGAAGACACCGGCGCCGATCGCCAGCTCCAGGTGCCGGAACGCGGCGGTGCCGAGCAGATGCTGCAGCGGCACCCGCTCCGCGCGCCGCGCCACCAGTTCCTCGAAGCGCCGCAGCTCGTCGGCCCGGATCGTGTCCAGCAGCACCAGCCGGCCGCGGCCCACGCCCAGCACGTGAGCGGCCAGCAACTCCGCGTCGACCCGCGGCGACGCCACGCCCGCGCCGGCGAGGATCCGCGACGCCGCGACCAGGGCGGGGGACAACCTCGTCCGAACGGCCGGTTCCGAGGGGTGTTCGTACGCGTCTGTCACGGCATAATCATGGAACGCCGTATCGCCGCCATGACCGGCCGGGTCGGGTGCCGACGAGTGGCGCGGGCAGGAGGGCCTGAATGGCCGTGGCGGTCCCATGAGCTGGCTGGACCAGCTCCCCGAGAGCGTCGACGATCTGCGCCGGGCCGGCGAGCTGCAGCAGGGTGGCCGGTCGGCTGAGGCGCTGCCGCTGCTCGACAAGGTGCTCGAGACCACCACCGACCCGCTCACCCGGGCCTACGCGCTCGTGCAGCGCCTGGGCTCGCTCATCAACCTGGGGCGGGTCGCCGAGTTCGCCACCGCGATGACGCTCGCCGCCAACGCCGTCCACGAGACCTCTGACCCGTACCTGCGCGGCCAGATGCACGCCTTCGCCGCGCTCGGCGCCCACCTGCAGAGCGCGCTCGACCGCGGCGTCACCCACCTGGTCCAGGCGTCGCGGGCGCTGGCCGCGGTGCCCGACGGCGACTCCGAGACCGCCTGGGGCTGGCACGACCTCGCCATGGCCTACTCCTACCTCGGCTTCCACGGCCACGCGCTGACGGCGATCGAGCAGGCGCGGCAGGTCGGCGCCGCGGCCGGGATGGCCCCCGAGCTGTTCGCCGCGCCCGGCATCCGGCTGCGCAACGCCGTGGCGCTGGACCACCAGGGCGACACCGACGGCTGCCTGCGGGTGCTGCGCGACATCGACGCGGAGCTCACTCGCTATGTGGCGACCGGCGCCGACCTGCGGCTGCGACCCAGCGCGCTGCCCGTCTACGGCTACGCCCTGGCCCGCCGGGCCGCGCTCGGCGAGGCCACCGGCACCGACATCCAGCCCCTGCTCAGCCGCGGCGGCGACAGCGTGCGCTCCCGCGACCTGCGGCACCTGGCCGGGGTCTGCCTCGACATCGCCGCCGACCGGCCCACCCGGGCGCTGCGCAAGCTCGACGCCGTCCCGGTCTCCGCCGAGATCCTCGGCCCCGCCGAGCCGGCCCGCCTGCGCAGCATCTGCTACGCCGTGGCCGGCGAGCACGGCGCCGCGCACGCCGCCGACCGCTACGCGTTCCGGCTCGCCGCCCAGCGCATCGACCGGCTCCGCGAGGGCTACCTGGACGGCGTGGCCGCCCGTCTCGACGCCCAGGAGAGCCACCGCGACCCGGGCCGCTACGGCGACGAGACGCTCACCGACCCGCTGACCGGCCTGCCCAACCGCCGCCAGCTCGAGCGCTACGTCGCCACGATGCTGGCCCGCGGGGAACGGGCCGCCATCGGGGTGTGCGACCTGATCGGCTTCACGGCGGTCAACGCGCGGCACGGCCGGCACTGCGGCGACCTCGTGCTCCAGCGCATCGCCTCGGTGCTCAACCGGGTCATGCGCCGCGGCGACTTCGTGGCCCGCTTCGCCGGCGACGAGTTCGTGGTGGTGCTGCCCGGCGCCGGCCCGACCCAGGCGCTCGAGGTGTCCCGCCGGATCAGCGCCGCTGCGTCCGGGGAGAACTGGCAGATCCTCGTGCCCGGCACCCCGATCGGCGTGGCCGCCGGCTGGTCGCAGGTCGGCCCGGAGGCCCGCAACCTCAGCGCCGCCCTGGCAGCGGCCGCGGCCAACCGCTCCCCCGCGTAAGACGCCGCGGCCGCTGCGAACCGCTCCCCCGCGGAGGGCGATGCGGCTTAGGCTGCGGCCATGGCGGTCATCGAGCTCGGGCTCGTCACCGACGGCGACCCCGCGCCGCGGGACTCCGGGCCGCTGCTCGCCCGGCCCTTCGTGGCCGCCGCACTCGTCGTCTGCTGCCTGCTCGCGCTCTCGGGCTCCGAGGTGCCCGGGCAGCACGGGATGCGCACGCTGTGGAGCCTGCCCGCGGACGCTGGGACCACGAGCTACGTGACCTCGGGCGGCAGCCTCTACGTGCTGCGCACCGACGAGTCCACGCTGACCGCGCACGACCTGCACACCGGCGCGGTCCGCTGGCGTACGGCCACCGCCGGCGACTGGATCTGGCAACCCGGCCCGGGCGCGGACGTGCTGCTGCTGCCCACCACCCCGCTCGGCACCGACAATCCGTACACCGGCGCGGACCTCATCGCCGTGGACGCGCACACCGGGCAGCAGCTATGGCGGCGGCACGGTGACCTGCTCGACACCGCGGGCGGGCTCGCGCTGCTGCTCGAGTGGGCCGCCGGTGACGGGACCCTGCGCGCCGTCCGGCTCCGGGACGGCTCCGCGGCCTGGTCCCACGCCGCCCCCGGCTGGTCGGAGGTGCTGGCCGACGCCGGGAGCGGCCGGGTGGTCACCGCCACCGGCGAGGGCACGATCGACGTGTACGCCTACACCGACGGCCACCGCCTCGCCGGCGCCACGATCCCGTGGACGACCCGGCCCCCCGACGTCCTGGACAGCCCGGGCTCATCGCTGCGGCTCATGGCCGGGACCCTCCTGCTCCAGCGCGACGATCCCGGCCGCGAGTCGCTCGTCACGGCGTACGACACCGCGACCCTCACGCGACTCTGGCAACTGACCCTGCCGGTGTACAGCGGCATCGTCGACTGCGGTCCCCTGCTCTGCGTCTACGCCGGCGACTCGCTCTCCGGCCACGACCGTGCCACCGGCGAGCGGCGCTGGCAGCTGTCGCAGGCCGCCAACGTCTCCGTGCTCGGCACCGACCGGCTGCTGGTCGAGGACTTCGCTGAATTCCGGCTGCTCGACGCGGCGACCGGCCGGGCCGTCGCGGACCTCGGCGAGGCGCGGCCCGTGCAGGACCCGCGCACCGGCGATGTCACGGGGTGGTTCCTGGCACCGACGCGCGAGCCGGCGGGCCTGACCGCGGTCTTCCGGCTCGACGACCGGACCGGGCGCCTGGTCCTGCGCGGCGCGATCCCGCGCGTCCCCGACGTCACCTGCATCGTCGGCGACGGCGTGCTCGCCTGTCCGAGCGGCGGCGGCCGGCTGCTCGTCAACGCGACCGGCTGAACGGCATTTCTCCCAGACGGCCGCTACGCTGCGACCGTGCCGGTCATCGATCTCGGTCACCCCGACGACGAGCCCGCCACCGCCGCGCGCCGGCCCTTCCCCGGCACGACCCGGTGGCTCGCGGCGGCCCTCGCCCTGCTCTGCGCGTTCACGCTCACCGGCTCCGCCGCGCCCGGACGGCCCGCACTCACCCCGCTGTGGAGCGTGCCCTCCTGGGACGCCTCGATCGGCTGGGTTCTGCTCGGCGACACGATCTACGCGCTGCGCACCGGCTCGCTCACCGCCTATATGGCCCGCACCGGCACCGTCCGCTGGCAGGTTCCCGAGCCTGACGACCAGATGTGGCTCAGCTGGTCCAGCCCCGAACTGCTGCTGATCACCACCAGCGGCAGCCCGGCCGGCACCGAACCCGAGCTGCCGCTGCGCACGAT
>CAKUMG010000466.1 GCA_934667465.1 uncultured Actinoplanes sp.
TGAGGTGCGCCTCCGCGTCGAGCGCCGTCACGGCCGGGTTGATCTGGATGACCGTGCCGCCGGTGCGCGCGGCGACCAGCGGGATCTCCGCCGCCGGATACACCATGCCCGAGGTGCCCACGGTCAGCAGGACATCGCACTCGTACGCCGCCGCGACCGCCCGCTCGAGGGTCTCCTCCGGCAGCGCCTCGCCGAACCACACCACGCCCGGCCGCACCGCCGCCCCGCAGGCGCCGCAGCGCGGGGGCGCCACCCGCCGCCCCTCCGACGGCTCGTCCGCGGGGCCCGGTGGCAGATCGGCGGGCGCGCGGCACCCGGAGCAGCGCGGGGTGAACAGGCTGCCGTGCAGGTGCAGCGGCGCCCGGGAGCCGGCCCGCTCGTGCAGGTCGTCCACGTTCTGGGTGACGACCACGGTCTCCGGCACGCGGTCCGCCAGCGCGGCGATCGCCTCGTGCGCCGCGTTGGGGCCGGTCCGGGCGACGGCGGTGCGCCGCCACTCGTACCAGCCCCACACGAGGTCCGGGTCGCGCCGGAACGCCTCGGGCGTGGCCAGCGCCTGCGCGTCGAACCGTTCCCACAGCCCGGTCAGCGCGTCCCGGAACGTCGGGATCCCGCTCTCCGCGGACACCCCCGCCCCGGTGAACACGACCACCTTGCGCGCCTTGGTCAGCGCGGCCGCCGCCTCGCCGATGCCGTCGATCATCACGTAGAACCCCGTCCCGTCTCGCGTACGGGATCATGGTCTGCGGAGAAGTGACCCGGTGGCAAGGCGATAACCCGTCACGGCGCCGGCGTGAGCAGTTCCTCGTAGCCCACATTGCGGTAGAACTCGCGCCGGACCCGGTCGCCGATCGCGAAGACCTCCTCGGCGCCGTCGTGCGACGGGTCGATGTGGACCCGGAACGGCCGCGAGCCCTTCGGCAGCCCGACCACGCGCGCGATCTGCCGCGCCACCTCGGCCGGATCGGCGTCGTCCGGCGTCAATTTCGCCTGCCGCCCCAGCAGATCCTCCATCAGACCCGGGGCGACCTCCTCGTACGCGTCCCGCGTTGCCGTGTCCTCCGGATGCCCCGCGTGCGCGTAGTGGTTCGTGCCGCTCGTAAACGACCCCGGCACCACGATCGTGCTGTCGATGCCGAACCGCGCCACCTCCGCCGCGATGCTGACCGCGAGCGCGTCCATGGCCGCCTTCGCCGCGAAGTAGGGCCCCAGGAACGGCGGTGTCCCGCCCCGGGCGCTGCTGGAACCGACCCACACCAGCAGTCCGTCGCGTTGCCGGCGCAGGTGCGGCAGGGCGGCCCGGTTCACGCGCTGCGTCGACAGCACGTTGGTGTCGTAGACCGCCGCGATCTGTTCCACGGTGAACGCCTCGACCGGCCCGAGCGTCATGTGCCCGGCGTTGTGCACGACCACGTCGAGCCGCCCGGCCTCGGCGACGATCCGGTCGATCGCGGCGTCGACCGAGCCTTGGTCGGAGACGTCCATCTCGACGCTGTGGGCCGTGGCGGCGTACGCGTCGAAGTCCGCGGCAGGCTGCCGGTTGCGCCCGGCCGTGTCCCGCATGCCGGCGTAGACGGTGTGCCCGGCGTCGGCCAGCGCCCGGGCGCTCATCGCCCCGAACCCGCTCGACGCCCCGGTGATGACGACGACGCTCATGCGATCCCCCCGTTGGTACGCAGGATCTGGCCGTTGACCCAGCGCGCGGGCCCGGCCAGGAACGCGACGGTCTCGGCGATGTCCCCGGGCCGGCCGAGGCGCTCCAGCGGTGCCATGGCAGCCATCTTGTCCACGACCTCCTGCGGCTTGCCCTGAAGGAACAGCGGCGTCGCGGTGGGCCCCGGCGCGACGGCGTTGACGGTGACGTCGCGGCCGCGCAGCTCCTTGGCCAGGATCGGGGTCAGCGCCTCGACCGCGCCCTTGGTCGCCGCGTACGCGCCGTAGGCGGGCAGCGCCAGCGCCACCACCGACGTCGAGAAGTTGATCAGTGCGCCGCCCGGGCGCAGCCGCCGCACGGCCTCCCTGCTGACCAGAAACGCGCCCCGCACGTTGATCCGGTGCATCCGGTCGAAGTCGTCGAGGTCGAGCTCGGCCAGCGGCGACAGCAGCATGATCCCGGCCGTGTTCACGACCACGTCCACGCCGCCGAACTGCGCCTCCGCGTCGGCGAACACGGCCGCCACCTCGTCCGGCTCGGCGACGTCGGCGCGGGCCGCGTAGGCCGAGCCCCCGGCACCGGTGATCGCCTTGACCACCTCGTCGGCCCGCTCGGCGTTGCCCGCGTAGTGCACCACGACGCTCATCCCGTCGGCGGCGAGCCGCTCCGCCGCGGCCCGGCCGATGCCGCCGGACCCGCCGGTGACGATCGCGACACGGGCCGGGTTGCTGGGGTCGGACATCCGTACCTCCTCCAAGTTGCTGTGACCTTCGGGGACATGCCCGCGCGGGAGGGCGTACGCGTGCGGTTAATTGCTTGAAGCTTGCCGTTTATTGCGACAAAGTCAGCGACGGTACGCGGTGGGGGAGACGCCGAACTCCGCACGGAACGCGGTCGCGAACCGGCCGGCGCTGCGGAACCCGCACAGCACCGCGATCCGCGCGACGGTGTCCGGCGTGCCGCGCAGCAGCGCCGCGGCGGCCTCGAGACGCATGCGGCGCAGATACCGGTACGGCGTCAGGCCCGTGCTCGTCGCGAACGCCCGGATGAAGTGGAACTTGCTGACGGCGGCGACCGAGGCGAGCTCGTCGACCGTGAGGTCCTCACTCAGCCGGGCCCGCATGTAATCGGTGACCCGCCCGACCTCGGCGTCGCTGAGCGGCACGACCCGCTGCCGGTCCCGGGGGTGCGGGGCCGCGGTCCGGTGCGCGAGGTGCAGCACGAGCGCCTGAGCGACCGAGTCGGCGTAGAGCGCGGGCGCCCCGGCGGCCATCGCCCGGGCGAGCGTGCGGGCGGCGGCGAGCACGTACTCGTCGTGCAGCGTCAGCGCGTCCGGGAACCGGGCCCCGCCCGCCGGCCCGGGGTCGAGGTGCAGGTGCAGCGACTCCATGGGCTCGTGGCCGCTGCTGCGCCAGCGCAGGACGCTGCGGTTGCCGGGAGCGGTCACCCCGATCGACCCCGGACGGTACGCCGCGCGGTGCCACCGCCCGCCGTGCAGGCTCTCGATCCGGTAGTGCCCGCTGGTCACGAGCACCACGGTCAGCCCCTCGGCCGTGGTGCCGAACGCGTCGGTGGCGGGCGGATCCTCGTACCTGAGGGCTTCGACCGACCGCCACCCCAGCCCGGCGCTCGTGGCGATGCGGCGCGACGGCAGCTCCAGGACGTCCATCGGCTCAGCCTGGCACGGCCTCGCGTTCACCGGTGTCACGCGTTTCACGCCGCTCGTGCAGCCGCCGCCGGACCGCGGTGTCGGCGAGCACGGTCAGCCCCGGGGCGGCGCCGAGCAGCCACACCGCGGCCCACGGCCAGCCGACCATCGCCGCGACCGCGCCCCCGACGCGTACGGGCTCGAGCCCCACCTCGGTCGCCGGGCAGCTCAGCACATAGCCAGCGCCGCCCGCGGGAAGGTCCACCTCGCCGACCCAGATGTCCGCGGTCCCATCGTTGCTCCAGCTCACGGGCACGGTCAGCCGCTCGACATCGCGCCGGAACCCGTCCGGCCCGGTGACCACGCAGCCCGCCACGCTCTCCTCGGCGTCGTAACGGTGCACAGCCGCCCATTTTCCATTCTGCTGCACGCTCTCCCGCGCCGCGACCTCCAGCGCGGCCGTCACGGTCACCAGCCCGAAGAACGCGATCAGCCCGCCCGCGACATAGCGCCACCGCCGCGGCGGGTTGCCGGACCGGAAGCGGGCCGCGAAGCCGGCGACGCCACCCACCAGCGCCAGCGGCAGCGCCCGGAAGAACCCCCACCCGGCCGGCTCGTCCAGCGGCACGAACCACCGGAACACCACCACCGACACGGCCAGCGACACCGCCCCGGTGATCAGCGCCGCGAGAAACGCGCGTGCCCAGTGCCGCTGCCGCAGCGCCCCCAGCGCCGCCAGCACGGGCAGCGCCACGAACGTCCACATGTGGATCTCCGACGCGTTGGGGAACGACTCCACCGGCCCCGACGCGTGGGACAGCAGCAACGGCACCGGCACCGTCACGGCGAACCAGACCGCCCACACCGCCGCACTCGGAACAAATCTGCCCACGTCCCGATCCTGCCGCAGCCCGTCAAGTACCGTGCGCCCATGCAGCTCCGGTTCGCGACGCGCCCCTCCGACTCACCGTGGGTGGACGCCGTGTGGACCTGCACCAGCGACCGGGTCACCACGATGACGTCCGTCGCGGGGGTCCGCTGGGGCCTGGTGTTCTGGGCCCAGGACGGCCGCGCGCACGCCGCGGTCACCGGCCCCGAGACCCGGACCCTCACGGCGCCGGTGCCCGAGGGCGCGTTCTTCACGGGCATCGAGTTCGCCGTGGGCACCTCGCTGCGCGCCGTCGCCACCCCGGCCCTCGTCGACGGCGGCATCGGCCTCCCGGACACCACCCACCGCACGTTCCGGCTCGACGGCACGCGCTGGGCAACCCCCGGCCCCGACGACGCCGAGGCCCTGGTCACCCGGCTCGTCCGCTCCGGGACCGTGGTCCGCGACCCGCTCGTCGCCGACGTGCTGCGCGGCCACCACCCGGACGTCTCACCCCGCACCGTCGAACGCCGCTTCCGCGCCGCGACCGGCCTGACCCGCGGCGCGGTCCGCCAGATCGAACGGGCCCGCACAGCCGCGGAACTCCTGGCAGGCGGCGACCCGGCCGCCGACGTGGTGGCCAAGCTCGACTACTTCGACGAACCCCATCTCGCCCGAGCCCTGCGCACCTTTGTAGGCCGCACCGCCGGCCAGCTGCGCGAGGGCAGCGGAGGCGCGATCGCCCTCGACCTCGCTCAGCGCCGCACGTCGTAGATCGCCTTCAAGATCCCGTTCGCATAGCTTTCCGACTCGCGCAGCGTCAGCATCTGTTTGTCCCGGTCCGCGCGCCCGAACAGGCTCTTCCCCGCACCGAGCAGCACCGGGAACACGAGCAGGTGATACCGGTCGATCAGGTCCGCATCCGCCAGCCGCCGCGCCAGCTCCGCACTGCCGTGGATGAAGATCGCCCCGCCGTCGGTCTCCTTCAGCGCGGCCACGTCCGCCGTCGAGCGCAGCACCGTCGTCGGCCCCCACCCATCGACGAGCGCATCGTCATCCAGCGTGCCCGACACCACGTACTTGGGCAGCTCCTGGTACGCGGCGTGATCCTCCGACCCGGGCCAGGTCGCCGCGAACGCCTCGTAGCTGCGCCGCCCGAACATCAGCGCGCTGGTCTCGGCGAGCTCCTCACCCTTGATCGACCAGGCCTCCGGCACGAACTCCAGGTCGTCGACGACCCAGCCGCCGCTGCGATGCCCCTCACTCGGGCCGCCGGGCGAATCCACCACGCCGTCGAGCGACATGAAACCGGTGTAGACCAGGGTGCGCATGCTGGAACTCCTCGCTG
>CAKUMG010000467.1 GCA_934667465.1 uncultured Actinoplanes sp.
GCCGAGCAGCGCGATGTGGTCGGGGCGGAGCTGCGGGTCGCGGGGGTCGGTCATCAACCGCCGTGCGTACGCGTCGAGCGCGTCCGGCGGCAGCTTGCGGCCCGTCGCCTCCGGGGTCGCCTCGCGGCACGAGCCGAAGATGAGGCTGACCGGATGCGCGGCGTCGTCGGCGGGGCGCGTGACCATGAGGCTCGGCGGATAGGGCGAGTCCGGCAGCGGCCAGACCCGGTCGTCGTCGAGCCACACGGTGTATTCCGTGGCGGCACCCGGCGGCAGCCCCTCCACCACGACGATCGCGTAGTGGTGCCCGTAGGCGGAGAAGGTCGTGGCCGTGCCCGCGCCCTCCCCGGCGACGACCCGGACGGTGGCGGGCGCGGTGGTCTCCACCCAGACGGTGGCCCGGCTGCCCTCCACCCGCCGGAGGACCGGCCCGATCAGCAGGTGAGAGGTCAACGGATCACCGCGGCAGGAATCATGGATCCATCCTCCGCAGCGCCGCCCCGATCCGCCAGGCCGGATTCCGCCACTACGGCGTCACGACGCGTGGTGGCCCGGCGGGGGAGGTGGCACCACGCGCCGCGGCCGCATCTGTCAGGATTTCGGCATGGAATACGTCGTCGCGTCACTGGTCCTGCTGGCGGTGCTGATCGTCGGGGCTGTCGGCCTCGTCGTCCCGCGCCTGCGCCGGCGCGAGCTGCCGCCCTCCGAGCAGGGGCGCCAGGGGACGACGACGCTCGAACGGCCGCCCGCGCTGCCCGAGACCGACCAGCTGCCGCCGCTCGTCGCGCCGACCGAGCCGCCGGTGGTCGAGGAGCCGGTCGCGCCCGCGAAACCGGAGCTCGAGAAGCCCGAGCCCACCGCGGGCCGCCTGGTGCGGCTGCGCGCCCGGCTCAGCCGCTCGCAGAACGCGCTCGGCCGGGGCCTGCTCGCCGTGCTCTCCCGCGACCACCTCGACGAGGACGCGTGGGAGGAGATCGAGGACAGCCTGATCACCGCGGACGTCGGCGTCGAGGCCACCCAGGTGATCGTGGAGCGGCTCCGGGAGCGGGTCCGCGTGCTGGGCTCCCGGACCGTGGCCGAGGTGCGCACCCAGCTCGCCGAGGAGCTCACCGCGGCGCTCGAGCCGGGGATGGACCGCAGCTTGAAGACCGCGCCGCACGAGGGCCGGCCCGCCGTGGTGCTGGTCGTCGGGGTCAACGGCGCCGGCAAGACCACGACCTGCGGCAAGGTCGCCCGGGTGCTCGTGGCCGACGGCCGCAGCGTGGTGCTGGGCGCGGCCGACACGTTCCGGGCCGCCGCCGCGGAGCAGCTCGCCACGTGGGGCGAGCGGGTCGGTGCCGAGACCGTCCGGGGCCCCGAGGGCGGCGACCCCGCCAGCGTGGCCTTCGACGCGGTCAAGCGGGGCATCGAGACGGGCGTCGACACCGTGCTCGTCGACACCGCCGGCCGCCTGCAGAACAAGGTCGGCCTGATGGACGAGCTGCGCAAGGTCAAGCGGGTCGTGGAGAAGCACGGCCCGGTCGACGAGACGCTGCTCATCCTCGACGCCACCACCGGCCAGAACGGCCTGGAGCAGGCCCGCGTGTTCACCGAGTCGGTGGATGTCACGGGTGTCGTGCTGACCAAGCTCGACGGCACGGCCAAGGGCGGCATCGTCATCGCCGTCCAGCGCAAGCTGGGCATCCCGGTCAAGCTGATCGGCCTGGGCGAGGGCCCGGACGACCTGGCACCGTTCGAGCCCACGGCCTTCGTCGAGGCCCTGATCGGCAGCGACGCGTAGGCTCGGGGACGGTACAGAAGTGATCGGCAGTGACAATCGGGGAGGTCGTGCGTGACGCAGGAGCCCGTCCGCGAGATCCCTCTGCACGGCGGGAACGTCAGCACGGTCTCGAAGGTCGGCGACACCGTGCGCCGCAACGTCGGGCCGTGGACCCCGGCCGTGCACGCGCTGCTCAACCATCTGCAGCGGGTCGGTTTCACGGGGTCGCCGCACGTGCTGGGCATGGACGAGCGCAACCGTGAGGTCCTGTCGTACCTCGACGGGGAGTGCGGCGAATACCCGCTCGCCCCGCACTGGACCACCGACGAGGCGCTGGTGACAGTCGCCACGATGCTGCGCATGTTCCACGACGCGCAGTACGGCTTCCAGCCGCCGCCGAACGCGATCTGGCGCAGCCTCGGCCCGCCGCCACCCGACACCGAGGTGATCTGCCACCACGACGCCGCCCCGCACAACGTGGTCTGGCGGCCCGACGGCACCCTCGCGCTGATCGACTTCGACCTGGCGTCGCCGGGCTCGCGGATCTACGACGTCGCCTACGCGGCGTGGACGTGGGTGCCGCTGTTCAGCGATCGGGACTCCTACACGCTGGGGTGGAAGCGGCCCAACCGGCCTCGGCGGCTGCGGCTGTTCGCGGACGCCTACGGGCTGATCCCGCGCGACCGGCACCGGCTGGTCCGCACCATAAGGAAGCGGATCGTGGACCACGTCGAGGGCATCCGGCGGATGGCGGCGGCGGGTGACCCGGCGTTCGTCCGCATCGTGCACAAGGGGCACCTGCGCCGGCCGATGCGCGACCTCCGCCTTCTCGACTACGAGCGCCACACGCTCGAATACGCGCTCCGCTGACACTTTCTCCGGGCCGGTCCTTCATCCGAGGGGCCGGCCTGCTGGTTTTCGGGGGTCTTGGATCACGCACGTCGCCCCGCAGGGTTTCGCGTTCCGGACGCGTCAGCGGCCGGCGAAACCCTGTGGGGTCCTCGGCGGGAGCAGCGATCCGTACCCACCACCCCGCTACGACATCTTGGTATTCGTCCCGTTTCTTGCAAGGACCTGTGAGAGTTTCTTCACACGTCGGAAACAACCGGTCACACCCCGGTAATCGCCCGTAGACCACGTGTGAAACAGCAGACCGCGAGGCTTCCCGCACACAACCGGTCGACTGGCGCACCGCTGCCCCGTGGACCGTGAGGAAGACATATTCCGAGAGGAGGCAGCGTGGAGATCAACGCCAGCAACACCGTCTGGTTGCTCGTGTCGTCTGCGCTCGTTTTGCTCATGACCCCGGGTCTGGCGCTGTTCTACGGCGGCCTCAACCGGTCCAAGGGCGTTCTGAACATGATGATGATGAGCTTCGTCAGCATCGGACTCATCTCCGTGCTGTGGGGGCTCTACGGCTTCTCGCTCGCCTTCGGCGCGAACGAGAACGAGGGACTGAACAACGTCATCGGCTCCTTCACCCAGTACGCGGGCACCGGCACCAGCTGGCTCCCCGACTTCTGGGGCGAGACCGGCATCCCGGTCTACGTGTTCATGGTCTTCCAGATGATGTTCGCCGTCATCACCGTGGCCCTGATCTCCGGCGCCGTCTCCGACCGCCTCAAGTTCGGCGGCTGGGTCATCTTCGCCTTCGCCTGGTTCACCCTGGTCTACGTGCCGGTCGCGCACTGGGTCTGGGGCGGCGGCTTCATCGGCGCCTCGATCAAGGCGCTCGACTTCGCCGGTGGCACCGCGGTGCACATCAACGCCGGTGCCGCGGCGCTCGGCCTGGTCCTGGTGCTCGGCAAGCGCATCGGCTGGCCGCGGGAGAACATGCGCCCGCACAACGTGCCGTTCGTCGCGCTCGGCGCCGGCCTGCTCTGGTTCGGCTGGTTCGGCTTCAACGCCGGCTCGGAGCTGACCGTCGACAGCACCGCCGCGGTCGCGTTCGTCAACACCCAGCTCGCCACCGCCGCCGCCGTGCTCGGCTGGATCGTCGTCGAGTGGCTCCGTGACGGCAAGCCGACCCTGGTCGGTGCCTCCTCCGGCGCGGTCGCCGGCCTGGTCGCCATCACCCCCGCCTGCGGCTTCATCGCCCCGATGCCGGCCGCGCTGCTGGGCATCATCGCCGGTGCGGTCTGCGCCCTGGCGGTCGGCCTGAAGTACAAGCTCGGCTACGACGACTCGCTCGACGTGGTCGGCGTCCACTTCATCGGTGGCTGGATCGGCTCGCTGTTCATCGGCTTCTTCGCCACCACCCAGGTCAACTCCGCCATCACCGAGGTCCTCGGTGCCAGCGAGGGCCTGTTCTACGGCGGCGGTGCCGGCCAGCTCGGCCGGCAGTTCCTCGGTAGCCTCGTGGTCACGGTCTACTCCCTGGTCATCGCCGTGGTGCTCGCGTTCATCCTCAAGGCGGTCAAGCTGCTGCGGGTGTCCGAGGAGGCCGAGATCGGCGGCATCGACATCGCCGACCACGGCGAGACCGCGTACGACATGACGCCCGCCGGCGGCAACGGTGGTGCCTTCGCGATGGCCGGCCTGGGCAACGCCAAGGCTGTCGACGCGGACGGCAAGGCCGATGTCAGCCAGAAGGTTGCCGGTTAAATTCCTGCCATGGAAGGTTTGAGCATGAAGCTGGTTACCGCGGTCATCAAGCCGTACCAGCTCGACGCGGTGAAGGAAGCGCTGCACGCCCTCGGCGTCGCGGGCCTCACCGTGAGCGAGGTGCAGGGCTACGGCCGGCAGAAGGGCCACACCGAGGTGTACCGGGGTGCCGAGTACACGGTGGAGTTCCTGCCGAAGATCAAGGTCGAGGTCGTCACCGACGAGATCGACGTGGAGAAGGTCGTCGACGCGGTGATCACCGCCGCCCGCACCGGCAAGATCGGTGACGGCAAGGTGTGGGTCACGAGCGTGGACGAAGTGGTCCGCGTGCGGACCGGCGAGCGCGGACTCGACGCGCTCTGAGCATGGAACACACAGTGAGCGGGCCCTCGGTGACCGGGGGCCCGCTTTCTCAGGTGGGCGCTGAGGCCCGGGGCGCCCGCGCCGACGAGCTGGAGAAGTGGCTGCGGGAGATCTTCCCGGGGCACGTGCCCGGCGTGAGCCTGGTGGCGGTCGGCGGGCTGGGGCGGCGCGACTGTGCGCCGTACAGCGACCTGGACCTGGTGCTGCTGCACAACGGCACGGCCGGGATCGACCGGATCGCCTCCGGGCTGTGGTACCCGATCTGGGACGCGCGGCTGGGGCTCGACCACTCCGTGCGGACGTTGCCGGAGGCGCTGTCGGTCGCCGTGGACGACGTCAAGGTCGCGCTCGGGCTGCTCGACGCGCGGCACATCGCGGGCGACCCCACGCTGTCCGCCGAGCTGATCGCCGCGACCGGGGACCAGTGGCGGCGCACGGCGGTCCGGATGCTGCCGCAGCTGCGCGAGATCACCGCGACCCGCTGGGCCACCCACGGCGAGCTGGCGTTCCTGCTGGAGGGCGACCTCAAGGAGGCCGCGGGCGGGCTGCGCGACCTCACCATCCTGCGCGGGCTGGGCCGGGCCGGGATCGCCGACACCATGCGCCCCGCCGTCCGCGCCGCCACGCTGCGGCTGCTGGACACGCGCGACGCGCTGCACCTCGCCGTCGGCCGCCGGATCGACCGGCTCGTGGCCCAGGAGCGCGCGGCCACGGCCGAGATCCTCGGGCTCGACGACGGCGACGCGCTGCTGCGCCGGGTCGCCGGGGACGCCCGGACCATCGCGCACGCC
>CAKUMG010000468.1 GCA_934667465.1 uncultured Actinoplanes sp.
TGGTCCACCCCGAGCGCTATGCGGCCACCGCGCTGGCGGCGGAGGCCGACCGGGTCGCCTGCGCGCCGGTCGGCACCAGGAACGACACGCTCAACCGGGCGGCGTTCGCGCTCGGGCGGCTGGCCGGCGCGGGGCTGCTCGACACCGCGACGGCGACCCGGGAGCTGACGGCGGCAGCCGCCTGGGCCGGGCTCGGGCGGGCGGAGACCGCGCGGACGATCCACTCCGGACTCGAGGCGGGCCGGCGCCACCCGCTCGACGTGCGGCCCGCCGCGGGGCGGCCGGCACCAGGACGGCCCGCGACAGGGCAGTCGGCGGCAGGACGGCCCGCGGCAGGACGGTCGGCGGCAGGACGGTCAACAGCACGGCAGCCGGCGGCGGGACAGCCGGCTACAGGGCAGCCACCGGCGGGACGGCTGACGGCAGGGCAGCCACCGGCAGGGCGGCCGGGCGCGGAACAGCTCGGGGGGTCGGTGTCATCGCGGCAGGTGGGCGGGCGACAACGTCCGAGGCGGGAGGCGTCGTGACGGGCGTCGTGACGGGTCCCGGGGCGGGGCAACGGCGAGCGGACCGGACACCGTGGACAGAAGATGGCGAAATGAAGTGCGGTGATCGCTTGGCGTGATCACCAAGTTACCGCCAGGATGGGGGCGTGACCGATCGAGAGACGCCGAAGTCCTATCATGTCGAACTGGAGCTGCCCGCCGGGCGGGAGCCGATCGGCAGCCGGGGCGCGGGGCGGATGGAGATCACCGTCTCGACGTACGGGCTGGACGACGCGGCGTTCGAACTGGTCCGCAAGCGCTGGGCGGAGCGGTGGATCCCCACGGCCCGCAACGCGCTGGTCACCACCGCGGAGTCACCGTCGCCCTGAGCCGGGGCCGGGGCGCGGGCCGGGGCGCGGGCCGGGGCGCGGACCACAGGCGGGCAGGCGTTTCGATTCTGTGTTGTCGCGACGTTGCTTGAGCGGGTCTAGCTGGGGGTACCCTTCGTGCCGGGTCGCCGGGGCGACGGTTGGAGGGAGCATGACCGAGCTCGGTGACGCCGAGAGCAGCGGGCGCGACACGTCCGCGGACGACCGCATTTCCGGAAGCGGGCACGACATCGCCGGAGAAGCACGAGAAACCCGAGAAGCAGGGCAAGCCGGGAAAGCCGGCGGCTATCCCTCCCCGCTGCACGAGCGGGTGCTGACCGACGCGGCCCGGCTCCGATCGCTCGCGCAGGTGTGTGTCGATTCCGAGCCCGACGCGGCTTTCGACCGGTTCGCGGCGCTCGTGCGGCGCATGCTCGGGGTGCCGGTGGCGCTGGTGTCCCTGGTCGACGACGAGCGGCAGTACTTCCCCGGCCAGGTCGGGCTCGCCGAGCCCTGGGCCACGGCCCGCGAGACACCGCTCACCCACTCGTTCTGCCAGCACGTCGTGGCCGAGGGCGAGCCCAAGGTCTTCCCCGACGCCCGGGTCTACGCCCAGGTCCGGGACAACCTCGCCATCCCGGACCTCGGCGTGGTCGCTTACGCGGGCATGCCGCTCAAGGACGCCGACGGCCGCACGCTCGGCTCGCTGTGTGCCATCGACACCAAGCCGCGCGCGTGGACCGCCGACGAGCTGGCGATCCTGACCGACCTGGCCGAGGCGTGCGCGTCCGAGCTGCGGCTGCGCATCGCCGGCGACGTGGCCGAGACCGCGCGGGCGCAGCTGGCGATGCTGGCCGAGCTCACCGAGGCCATCTCGACACACGACGTGCACGAGGGGATCCAGCAGCTGGCCCGCGGGGTCGTGCCCCGGCTGGCCGACTGGTGCCTGGTGACGCTGGCCGACGGGGCCGGGGAGATCCGGCACGCCGCGGCCACGCACCGGGAGGCCGGGATGGCGGCGGCGGTGGAGCGGTTCGCCTCGCTGATGACGACCGATCGCAGCGCGAAGTCGATCACGCTCGCGGCGCAGCGGCTCGGGCTGCCCATCCGGCGCAGCGGGGAGACGCCCGCGCACATCCTGGAGCGGGTGGACGACCCGGAGATGGCGGAGCTCGCCGGGCGGCTCGGGTACGCCTCGTTCCTGGTCGTCCCGGTGACGGCGCCGGCCAGCCGGGAGGTGCTCGGCAGCATCACCCTGGTCAACGGGCCGGGCCGGGCAGAGTTCGGCGACGCGGAGGAGCGGACCGCCCTCGACATCGCGCGACGGGCCGGGCTGGCGATCGACAACAGCCGCCTGTACGGCCAGCAGCGCCACGTCGCCGAGGTGCTGCAGCAGAGCATGCTGCCCACGCTGCCGTCGATCCCGGGCATCGAGCTGCACGCGCGCTACCTTCCGGCCCAGGCGGGCACCGCTGTCGGCGGCGACTGGTACGACGCGTTCGCCCAGCCGGACGGGTCGCTGATGCTGGCGGTCGGCGACGTGTCCGGGCACGACATCGAGGCGGCCGCGTCGATGGGGCAGCTGCGCAACCTGGTACGCGGCGACGCGTACGGCCGCGACGACGAGCCCGGCCTGCTCCTGGCCCGGCTCGACCGCTCGATGCGCGGACTGGATCTGCCCATGGCGGCGACCGCCGTGCTGGCCCGGGTGCGGCGAGTCCCCGGCGGGTTCGACGTGGCCTTCTCCAACGCCGGCCACCCGCCGCCGCTGCTGCTGCTCCCGGACGGGTCCGTCGAGGTGTGGTGGGAGACGCCGGAGCCGCTGCTCGGGCTCCTGCCCCGGGAGAAGCGCCACACGCACCGGCGCGAGGTGCCGGCCGGGTCGACGCTGGTGCTCTACACGGACGGTCTGATCGAGCGCCCGGACGAGATCCTCGACGAGGGCATCGCCCGCGTCCTGCTGCGGCTGCGCGGGCAGGCCGGCCTGTCCGGCGACGAGCTGTGCACGCTGCTGACCGGCAAGGTCGACGCCACCGTCCGCCGCCCCGACGACACCGCCCTGTTGCTGGTCAAGCTCCTCAGCTGAGAGAAGAAGGCTCGTCAGCTGAGAGAAGAAGGCTCGTCGGCGGAAAGCGGGAGTTCGTCAGCTGAAAGCGTGGGCTCGAACGGCGCCGGCGGCCCGCCGTGCGTCCAGGGCGTCTGATCGGGCTCGGGGAACGCCCCGCCCGGCCGGTAGGCCTCGCTGAGCGTGGTCAGCAGCAGCCGCTCGCCGACCTCGGGCACGCTGCCCGGCTCGGCGACGAGCTTGCGCCCCATCCCGCCGGAGAGCTCCAGCAGCACGTCGGTCTTGCCGCCGGACGGGGTCACCGAGATGACCTTCGCCTTCTGGGCGGGCCGGGCCGGCGAGGTCAGCACCGCCCCGGCCTCCACCCGGACCGGCTCGGCGGTGACGACCATGATCCGGGGGCGCAGCACCGGCCGCTTCCCGGTCTCGTCGATCCGGTCCGCCTTGGCCAGGGTGACCTCGCCGGCGAAGGCGGCGCCGGAGAGCCGGTGCTCGGCCATGACCAGGGGGTCGTCGAACGCGCGCTGGGTCGCGTACCGGGTGGCGGCGTTCTCGAGGCGGCTGAGCCGGGCGGCCGCGGCGACCGCGCCGTCGCGGCGGGGCTGGGGCGCGCCGCCCTCCTCCACGTGCTGGTGGAAGGCCGAGAACGCGTCCCGGTCGCCGTCCCACCGGCCGGCCACGCGGCTGCCCGCCGGGAGCCGGCCGAGCAGGTCGCGGGCGCGCCACATCAGCTTCCAGGTCGGCAGCAGCTGCGCGCGGAGCACGTCGGCGAGCTCGTGGCGGTCCGGTTCGGCGACCGACAGCAGCGGGGCGATCACCTTGTTGTCGAAGCCCGGGTCGGTGGCCGGACCCGCGGGCGGGGTCTGCGAAGGGTCCTCGGCGAGCGCGGCGGCCTCGAACACGGTCCGGCCGGCGGGCGGGTCGAGCCAGGCCATCAGCGCGGCGAGCTGGGCGTCCTCGGCGCTGCTCTGCCCGGTGGCCCAGTGCGCGGTCAGGGCCTGGACGGCGTTGAGCAACAGCGACGACCCGGCCACCTCGGCGGAGTTGGCGAAGAACGTCAGCCAGCGCCCGAGCAGCGGCACGGAGACCGGCACCGCGTACTCGCCGTCGGTGGCCCGGAAGCGGGTGGACCGGCCGAACAGGCGCAGGAAGTCGACGCCGCCCGGATTGGGCACCCACAGCTGCGGGGCGCCGGTGTAGCGGTAGCGCACGTCGCGGCCGCGGTCCACGGCCACCGCCTCGGTCTCGGCGGTGAACGAGGCGACGTACGGCAGCACGATCTCCGCCAGGTCGGCGGCGAACGCGAACCGGTCGTCGCGGTTGCGCGGCTGGGTCACCACGAGCAGCCGCGGGTTGTCGCGCGCGGTGCCGACCATCGCGGCCAGCGGGGCGTTGGCCTCGCCCGCCATCGCGTACGGGATCAGGACCAGCGGCTCGGGGTGCAGGTGCAGGTGCCGGACGGTCGCCAGCGGCTGCGCCCGGCCGGAGGCGTGCGCCTGCGCGCGGGCGAGCGCGGTGAGCGTACTCACGAAGGTCCCAGCACGTCGGCGCGCAGCCGGGCGGCGGCCTGGAGCAGCGCGGCGGCCTCCGCCTGTTCCTCCGTGGGCACCCGCGTGCCGGCCGCCAGCGACAGCGCCTCGCCGACGGTCTCCACGCCGCCGAGCGCGTCACGGACCGGGCGGCCGAGCGCGGCCGTCGACCCGGCGGCCTCGTGCCGGCAGAAGACGGCCAGCTCGCAGGCGGACAGGCACTCGGGGGCGTAGCGCGCCTCGACCCGGCCCAGCGCCGTGACCAGCTCGGCGGGCGGCAGGGCCACGTCGAAGCTCACCTCCGGCGGCAGCGCGGCGGCAAGGTCGGTGACCGAGGCGAGCCGGGTGAGCTGACGGCGCAGCGTGGCGAGCTGCTTGCGGACGTCGATGACCACGGCGGCCGGGCTCATCGAGAAGTCGCGCGGGCAGACCAGGACGACCTCATGGCTGACCAGCATGGGGTCGTGGCCGAGCTCCTCGAGCAGGCGGCGCAGCGCGAGCACGTACACGGCGGCCTGGACCGCGGCGGCCGAGACCTTGGCGCTGTCGGCCTGCCCGTCCACGATCGCGAAGGACTTGATCTCGACGACGTGCAGCCGCCCCTCGACCTGGAACGCGATCAGGTCGGGCTCGAGGAAGACCTGACGGCCGGCCACCTCGAGGGTGAGCAGGGGATGGTCGACCAGCGCGGCCCCGGCGGCGCCCGCGAGCAGCTCGCGGGTGCGGCGGTGCCGGGCGGTGAGCGTGGCGTCGGCGTCCTCGCCCAGGTCGTCGTAGCCGACCTCGGGCACGTGCAGGTCGAGCACCTCACTCAGCACCTCGAGCAGCAGCGCGCCGCCGTCGGCCTTGAGCATCGCCTCGAAGCCGTTGCCGCGGGCGAGCGCGAACCGGGACTGGCCGAAGCCCATCGGGTAGCCGATGTGCTCGGCCAGCCGTGGCTTGTCCACCCCGGCGGCGTCGAGCACGGCCCGCCGGTTGCAGCCGGGGTTGCCGGTGAGCGCCGCGATGGTCCGGGCGTTGTGCCGCTTGGGCGGGGTGTCGCCGCGCAGCCGGTCGAGCGCCGCG
>CAKUMG010000469.1 GCA_934667465.1 uncultured Actinoplanes sp.
GACCGCGCCCGCCACCCCGGCGGAGGTCGCGCCCCGGCGGGCGATCATCCGGCCCGCCGGCAGCCCCGCCACGATCGACCCGGCACCCTGCGCGCTGGTCAGCACGCCCACGAACGTGCTCGGCAGCCCCAGATCCTCGGTCACCAGCGCGAACTGCGCCGCCGTCGTCAGCCCCGACGCCCCGATCGCGACGGCCGCCAGCGCCACGGCCACGCGCACCTCCCGTACGGCTGCCAATGCCTCGAACCCCGCCCGGAACGCCCCGCGACGGGTGACCGAAATGATCGGAACGACCGGGGCGACCGGGGTCACCGGCGCGACCGGGGTCACCGGAGCGACCGGAGCGACCGGGGTCACCGGAACAGCCGGAGCCACCGGGGTCACCGGAACAGCCGGAGCCACGGGGGTGACCGGAGCATCGGTCGGTTCGGGGCCGGGCGCCGGCGAGCGGGGTGGAGGGGCGGCGCAGTCCATAGAGCACGGCCCCCGCAACCGGCAGCACGGCGCTGATTCCCGCGACCAGTCCACCGCCCTGCCAGCCGTAAAGCGCCGCGCCCACCAGCGGCGCGACCAGCTTCATGCCCTCCTGCGCGCTCGACCGCCACCCGTTGACGTCGCCGAGCCGGCCCGGCGGGACCGCCCCCGGCAGCAACGCCGACTCGGCCGCGTCCAGCCGCACGTAGCTCACCCCGTAGCCGAGCGACACCACGTAGATCAGCCACGCCTGCCCCGGCCCTCGCACCGCGAACAGCGTGCACAGCAACACCGCCAGCCCGGTGTTCACCCCGATCGCGAGCGGCCGCCGCGGGAGCCGGTCGACCAGCCCGCCCAGCCACGGCCCGGCGAGGGTCGGCGCGTAGACGCACAGGCCGGCCAGCCCGGCGAGCCCCGGAGATCCCGTCAGGTCGAGGGTCCAGATGCCGCTGACCAGTGCCATCGCGCCGCTGCCGAAGCCGGCGAGCACCGACGCGGCGACGAACAGGGCGACGTTACCCCGCATGGGACCTCCCGGATCGAGCCGTTGCGACTCACATCCTGGGAACTCGGCCGGTTCCGCGGCAAGGCTGTCAACTGCGCGTTGACAGGGCGTCGCCGACCTTGCGGGACGCCAGCCGGACGTACCCCGGGAGCACGTGTACGGCCCTCAGATCCCGTACGGCATGCGCGGCGAGCGAGAACAGCCCGCCCGGCGGCGCGTCGAGGGCCGCGGCGACCGTCACCCGCACGAGGTCCGCCCGTGGGAACCGTCGCTCCCACCGCTGGTCGGCGGCGATGCTCCGGTGCAGGTCGGCGACCGCCTTCCGGAGCGCGACGATGCTGGGCGAGTACGTCAGGTCCTGGCCGTGCCGCCGTGCGCGGGACGCCGCCACGAGCCGCTGGCGGCGCTGCTCGGCGGCCTGCCTGCTGGCCAGCCCGAGACCCGCCGCGATCTGCGCCCAGGTCGCCCCGGCCTGCCGCGCCCGCTCGATCATCTCGAGCTCCCGCTCGTCCAGCCGCGCCCGCGCCGCCCCGATCTCCACGAGCGGGGCAAGGTCGGCGGGCGTCGCACTCATCGCGTCAACAACACGTTGACGCCATCGAGGATGTGCTCCGGACCCACTGCACCATCGTACGGAGAAGAACGAGCAGGGCCGCCCTCCGCTGTGGAGGACGGCCCGGTTCGGTGGTTCGTTACTTGCGCAGCGAGCCCGTCATCGGGGCGCCGCCCTTGGTCGCGATGCAGGTGACGCCGCGGTCCAGGGACCACGACTCCTTCAGCGGGTGCAGGTAGAACAGCTCGATCGACGGGTCGTCGTCGTCCGAGTAGCCCGAGAACCGGATGCTGCAGCCGGCCTCGGCCTGCTTGGCCACGGCGGCGTCGCCGGGCCAGGCGCCCGCCGGCAGGTCGTAGGTGGCGAAGACCTCGCCCTCGTGCGGGGAGCCGCACGGCGTCTTCGGGATGTCCCGCACGTCCGGGGACTCCTGCAGGCTGTTGACGCAGTCGCCGGTCCGCAGCGAGGTGACCGAGATGTCGCCGGAGAAGTCGTCCTTGCGCTCCTCGAGGCCGCCGAGGATGCCGATCGTGACGAGCGTGCCGAGGCCCAGGAGCCAGAGGCCGGAGAGGGACAGGCCGGCGATGGCCAGGCCGCGACCGCCCTGGCCGCGCTTGCGGATCTGGGACAGCGCGACGAAACCGAAGATCAGGCCGAACAGGATGCCGCCGAGGATGCCGAAGATCAGCGAGGCGATGGCGAAGCCGTTGGTGCCCGCGGACTGCGGCGTCCCGCCGGGGTAGCCGGGCTGGGCCCCGTAGGGCGGGACGTCGGTGTAGGCCGGCGGGCCGGAGTAGGGAGCACCGGGCTGCGGCTGACCATAGGAGCCGGGCTGACCGTAAGCGCCGGGCTGACCGTAAGCGCCGGGCTGGCCGTAAGCGCCGGGCTGCGGCTGGCCATAGGGGCCGGGCTGCGGCTGACCGTAGGGACCGGGCTGCGGGGCGCCGCCGGACACGGGCTGGTCCGGGGTGGGGGCGGGGTACTGGTCGTTCACCCCCGGCACGCTACAAGCGGACCGGATTCCGCGTTGCCCCGTCCGGCGCTCCCCAGGTGTCAATCCGGCAACACCTCCCGCGCCGCGCCGCCGCCGGGCCGGACACGACGACCGGCACCCGGGCGGCGGCACGCGAGCCGCGGTGGGAGACATGGCAGGGCGGCCGGCGAGCACCCCCGTACTTCACTCGCCGGCCGCCCCGTTCCGGGTCTGCCCCCGGAGGGCCGCCCCAGGCCGGAAACCGGGGCGGAAGTATCACTCCGGCCGCGAACACCGGAGCGGACCGCCCCGGGCCGGAAACCCGGGGCGGAAGTCGATGGGTCAGGTCAGAGGGACGCCGCTTCGGTCCAGCTGGGGGCGGACGGGCGCCGGCGCAGCGGCATGCGCGCCTCGGCAGGCGTACGGTCGCCCTTGCGCTGGTTGCACCTGCCGCACGCGGCGACGGTGTTGGACCACGTGTTGCCGCCGCCGCGGGAGCGGGGCAGGACGTGGTCGATGGTCGAGGCGGTGCCGCCGCAGTAGGCGCAGCGCCGGCCGTCGCGGCTCAGTACGCCGGCGCGGGACCAGGCCGGGCCGTGGCTGTGCCGCCAGCGGGTGACCACGTAGCTGACCAGGCGCACGACCGTCGGGACGGGGAAGACGCCGATCCGGGCGTCGGGGCGGGCCTCCTCGACGACCGCGACCTCGCGGAACAGCATGCGGATGGCGTGCCGGACGCTGACCCGGTGCAACGGTCCGGAGTCGGCGTTGAGTACGAGGACCACGCTCATCGCGGGTCACCTCCCCCTGTTCTCCACACACGACGGTGCGCAGCACGGAGGGCGGGGCGTCACCCGGTGGGGCAGCCCCTGCTCGCGCGCCGGCAGGCCGTCATGTGATCTCCTCTGCGGGCCCGCTTTCCGGGCCCTGTCGCTGGAGAAAAAGTAGGACGGATCCGCCCGCCGATCAACGCATTTAGCAGCGGCCTACGCAGTGGCGGGCGCGGCGGCGAAGGCAGCGGCGGACACAGCGGCGAGGAACGCGACGACGCCTCAGCGCAGCGCGCGGCGTACGGCGGAAGCGAGCTGGACCAGGCCGGCCAGGCCGAGCACCACCCAGACGATCACGGCCACCACGACGACCGCGCCGACATACGAGGGGGCGACGAAGCCGGCGAGCGCGGCCACGACGAGACCGCTGATCGCGACGGAGACGCGGGTGGGGCGCTCACCGACGGTCACCACGCCGATCTCGTCCATGCCGGCGGCGGCGGCCCGGGCGCGGACGTACTCGTGCAGCCAGCTCACCGCGAGCGCCGCGACCGTGAGCCAGCCGGGGGCGCCGGCCACCCAGAACGCCGCGAGCCAGGCCAGTTCGCCGAGCCGGTCGGCGACGGAGTCGTACACGTAGCCGAGTCTGCTGACCCGCCCGGTGACGACAGCGGTCGCGCCGTCGAGGGCGTCGGCGAAGCTCGCGAGCAGCACGAGCAGCGCGCCCGCCGGCAGCGGCACGAACGGGACGAGCGCACAGAGCAGCAGGCCCGCGGTGGTGACGACGGCCGGGGTGGCGCCGATCCGGCCGAGCAGCGAGCCGCCGCGCCAGGCCAGGCGGATCCAGCCGCGGACCACCGGTGACGCCGTACGCGGATCGAAGCCGCCGTGCAACGCCGACCAGGCCGCCGCGTAAGCCTCCCAGGTCACGCGGCGGACGAACCGGCCGCGGCGGACGAACCGGCAGCGCCGCCGGCGGAAAAAGCAGACGAACCGGCAGCGCCGGCGGCGGCGTCGGCGGTAAAGGCCGTGCCCGAGAGCTGCTGCCAGACCTCACGCGTCGCCGTGGAACGGTTCATGGTGATGAAGTGGATGCCCGGCACGCCCTCGGCGAGCAGCCGCGCGCACATCTCGGCGCACAGCTCGATGCCCAGCGCGCGCACGGCGGCCGGGTCGTCGGCGAGCCGCTCGAAGCGGGCCAGCAGCCCCGGCGGGAACGGCGCGCCGGAGAGCTGCGCCGCCCGCTCGATCGTGCCCATCCGCAGGACCGGCATGACGCCCGGCACGATCGGGGTGTCGCAGCCCGCGGCGCCGACCCGGTCGCGCAGCCGCAGGTATTCGTCGGCCTCGAAGAACATCTGGGTGATCGCGAAGTCGGCGCCGGCCCGGCACTTGCGGACGAAGTTGCGGGTGTCGGCGTCGGTGTCGGCCGAGCGGGGATGCTTGTGCGGGAAGGCGGCCACGCCGACGCTGAAGTCCCCGGTCTCGCGGAGCAGCCGGACCAGGTCCTCGGCGTAGAGCACACCCTCGGGGTGGCGCACCCACTCGCCCATCGGGTCGCCGGGCGGGTCGCCGCGGACCGCGAGGACGTTGCGGATGCCGGCGCCGGCGAGCTTGCCGATGACGTTGCGCAGCTCGGCGATCGAGTGGTTGACTGCGGTCAGGTGCGCCATCGGCAGCAGCGTGGTCTCGGTGGCGACGCGCTCGGAGACGTCGACTGTCGTGTCGCGGGTGCTGCCCCCGGCGCCGTACGTGATCGAGACGAAGTCGGGCCGCAGCGGCTCGAGCTCGCGGATCGTCTGCCAGAGCAGCGTCTCGGCCTCGGGCGTCTTGGGCGGCATGAACTCGAACGAGAACGTGGGCCGCGAACCGCGGACGAGGTCGCCGATCGACGGCGTCGCCGGGAGCCGGGAGGGAAGACCGAGAGCCACACGCCGACTCTACCGGCGCAGGTCGGGGCCGGGCGACCCGCTAGGTTGGGCGCGTGACCTCGCTGCTGGACCGTGCGGGCCTGCGCCCCCGCGTCGACAAGGCCCTCACCGTCTTCCTCGCCGCGCAGCGCGCGCGGCTGCTCGCCGTCGACGACTCGCTGGCCGAGGTGGCGGACACCCTGGAGGCGTTCGTGCTCGGCGGCGGCAAGCGGCTGCGGCCCGCGTTCGCCTACAGGGGGTACCGGGGTGCCGGCGGCACCGACTCCGACGCGGCCGTCGCCGCGTTCGCCTCGCTCGAA
>CAKUMG010000470.1 GCA_934667465.1 uncultured Actinoplanes sp.
CTCCAGGGGCCGCCCGGCGGTGGCGCTGATCGTCGCCGTGCCCGCCAGGTCGCCGTCGGCCGGGTCGTAGTGCAGATCGAGGGCGTAGCGGGCCACGTCGTAGCCGGTGTTGCCGACCCGGGGGTAGTAGCTGTCCGGTGCGCCGGCGTCGCGGACGGGGAAGGTCGCGGCGGCCGAGGGCGCGGCCGCGTGCGGGGCGTCGCCCGCCGAGCACCCCGCCAGCGTCAGGACGACAGCTGCCACCACCACACCTCGCACACAGCTGTAGACGCGAGCTAGGGCCGTTTCGGTGCAGTCTTTCCGAAGAGCCATTCCTGGAAGAAACCCGTCAGATCCTTGTTCGCCGCCTTCTCCGCCGCGGCGATGAACTGGTCGGTGGTCGCATTGCCGTCCCGGTGCTCGGCCGGCCACGACTCGAGCAGGGCGAAGAACGCGTCGTCACCGATCGTGCGGCGCAGCGCGTGCACGACCATCGCCCCGCGCCGGTAGACGGCGTCGCCGAAGAGCTCCGCCACGCCCGGGTCGCCCGTCGGTACCGTCCAGTCGAAGCCGGCGTACGTCGCGTCGAACGACTCCTGGGCGGTGCCCTGGCCCCGGTGCTCCTGCCAGAGCCATTCCGCGTACGTGGCGAAGCCCTCGTTGAGCCAGATGTCCTGCCACCGGTCGAGCGCCACGCTGTCGCCGTACCACTGGTGGGCGAGCTCGTGCGCGACGACCGTCTCGTTCGGGCCCTCCCGGAAGAAGACGTTGCCGTAGACCGGGCGCGACTGGTTCTCCAGCGCGTAACCGATCCGGTTGTCGTCGATGACGACCCCGCCGTACGAGTCGAACGGGTACGGCCCGAACACCGTGGCCAGGTAGTCGGCGATCTCGCCGGTCAGCGCGAGCGACTCGGCGGCCGGGCCGTCGGCGGGCAGCGACTCGGGGATCGCGATCACCATCGGCTTGCCGGCGTGGGTCGTGCTCGCCACCCTGTATTGCCCGATCACGACGGTGCTGAGATAGCTGGCCATGGGCTTCGACTCGGTCCAGCGCCACGTCGTCCACCCGTCCTCGGTGGTCCGCTCCCCCGGCACGCCGTTGCTGATCGCCTCGACGCCCTCGGGCACGGCCATGGCCAGCGTGAAGGTGGCCTTGTCCGACGGGTGATCGTTGACCGGGAACCAGGTGCTCGCCGACTCGGGCTGGCCGAGCGCGAACCCGCCGTCGGCCGTGCGCAGCCAGCCGCCGACGCCCAGGGTCTCGTTGGTCAAAGGCCCGGGAACGCCCCCGTACGCGACCTCGACAGTGAACGCGGCGCCGCGGACCAGCCCGGCGGCGGGCGTGACGATCAGCTCGTTGCCGTCCGCGCGGCTCGCCGCCTCCTCGCCGTCGACAGTGACCCGGCTCGCGGTGAGCTTGGCCAGGTCGAGGTTGAGGCTCGCGAGGTCCTGGGTGGCCGTCGCCGTGATCGTGGCGGTGCCCTCGAGCCGGCCGCTCGCCGGGTCGAAGCGCAGGTCGAGGTCGTAGCCGCCGACGTCGTAGCCGCCGTTGCCGTAGGTGGGGAAGTACGGGTCGCCCGCGCCCTGCGCACCCGGCGCGAAGCTCGGGGCGGCGCTGCTCGGAACCGGCGTGGCCGGCTCGTCCCCCGCCGACGTGCACCCGGCCAGCGCCAGCACCACGGCGGTCAGCGCCGCGATCCCTGCCCGCATCGATTCTTCCCTTCGGTCGATCCTTCGCCCGGGAACCTACGTCGCCCGGGCGAAAGACGACCGCAAGGGGATGCTCACTTGTCGAGGACCAGCGAGACCTTCTGGAACTCCTTGACGTCGCGGTAGCCGCACTTGGCCATCGCGCGCCGCAGCCCGCCGAACAGGTTGAGCTGGCCGTCGGGCCGGTTGGCGGGACCGTAGAGGAGCTCCTCCAGGCTGCCGTCGGGCTCGCCGGCGATGCAGAACCCGCCGCGGGGCAGCTGCGGGTGGCTCGCGGACGAGTGCCACCAGGCACCGCCCGCCGGGGCGCCCTGCGCGAGCGAGAGCGGCTCGCCCAGCATCACCGCGTCGGCGCCGCAGCCGATCGCCTTGGCGATGTCGCCGGAGGTGGAGATGCCGCCGTCGGCGATCAGGTGCACGTAACGGCCGCCGGTCTCGTCGAGATAGTCCCGGCGGGCCGCCGCGGCGTCGGCGATCGCGGTGGCCATCGGCACCCGGATGCCGAGCACGGTGTCGGTCGTGGACCACTCGTCCGCGCCGACGCCGACGATGACGCCCGCGGCGCCCGTCCGCATGAGGTGCAGCGCCGTCTTGTAGTCGGTGCAGCCGCCGACGATGACCGGGAGGTCGAGGTCGGCGATGAACTCCTTGAGGTTGAGCGGCTCGTCCGTGGTGGACACGTGCTCGGCGCTGACCAGGGTGCCCTGGATCACGAGCAGGTCGACGCCCGCGTCCAGGATCACCGGGGCCAGGGCCAGCGTGTGCTGCGGCGAGACGCGCACCGCGACCGTCACGCCGCCGGCCCGCATCTCACGGACCCGCTCGGTGATCAGGTCGGGCCGGATCGGCTCGGAGTAGACCTCCTGGAGCCGCTTGGTGGCGTCGGCGTCCTCGTCGAGCGACGCCAGCTCCTCGAGGATCTTGGTCGGGTCCTCGTAGCGGGTCCACAGGCCCTCGGCGTTGAGCACGCCCAGGCCGCCGAGGCGGCCCAGCGCGATCGCCGACGCCGGGCTCATCGTGGCGTCCGAGGGATGCGCGACGCAGGGAATCTTGAACGGGTACGCGTCCACCTTCCACTCGGTGGAGACGTCGTCCACGTCCCGGGTGCGGCGGCTCGGGACGATCGCGATGTCGTCCAGGTGGTACCCACGCTGGGCGGTCTTGCCCAGGCCGATCTCCACTACGTCACGCATTTCTCAGTGCCCTCTTTAAAATCAGCGGGAGTGGTAGTTGGGGGCTTCGACGGTCATCTGGATGTCGTGCGGGTGGCTCTCCTTGAGCCCCGCCGCGGTGATCCGGATGAGCTGGCCCTTGGCCTGCATGTCGGGGATCGTCTCGGCGCCGACGTAACCCATCGCCGCGCGCAGGCCGCCGACGAGCTGGTGCGCGACGCGCGACAGCGGGCCGCGGTAGGGCACCTGACCCTCGACGCCCTCGGGGACCAGCTTGTCCTCGGTGACGTCCTGCTGGAAGTAGCGGTCCTTGGAGTAGGACTTGGCCTGGCCGCGGGACTGCATGGCGCCGAGCGAGCCCATGCCGCGGTAGGACTTGAACTGCTTGCCGTTGATGAAGATCAGGTCGCCGGGGCTTTCCTCGGAGCCGGCCAGCAGACCGCCCAGCATGACGGTGTCGGCACCGGCCACGATCGCCTTGGCGATGTCGCCGGAGTATTGGATGCCGCCGTCCGCGATGACCGGCACGCCGGCCGGGCGGCAGGCCCGCGAGGCCTCCATCACGGCGGTGATCTGCGGCACGCCGACGCCCGCGACGATCCGGGTGGTGCAGATGGCGCCCGGGCCCACGCCGACCTTGACGGCGTCGGCGCCGGCCTCGACCAGGGCCTTGGCACCGGCATAGGTGGCGATGTTGCCGCCCACGATGTCGGTCGTGGTGTCCTTCTTGAGGCGGGCGACCATCTCGAGCACCGCGCGCTGGTGGCCGTGGGCGGTGTCGACGATCACGACGTCGACGCCGGCGTCGATCAGGGCCCGCGCCCGCTTGTAGGAGTCGTCGCCCACACCGACCGCGGCGGCGACCCGCAGGCGGCCCTGCGCGTCCTTCGCGGCGTTCGGATACTGCTCGCTCTTGGTGAAGTCCTTGACGGTGATCAGCCCGCGGAGCCGGCCGGCGCCGTCGACCAGCGGCAGCTTCTCCACCTTGTGCCGCTGGAGCAGGGCGAGCGCCTCCTCCTTGCTCACGCCGACCTCGGCGGTGATGAGCGGGGCCTTCGTCATGACGTCGCGCACCTTGGCGCTCTCGTCGGTGACGAAGCGCATGTCGCGGTTGGTGACGATGCCCACCAGCACGCCGTCGGCGTCGACGACCGGCACGCCGGAGATGCGGTAGCGCCCGCACAGCTGGTCGACGTCGCGCAGCGTGTCGTCGGGGCTGCAGGTGATCGGGTTGTTGATCATGCCGGACTCGGAGCGCTTGACCAGGTCGACCTGCGACGCCTGGTCCTCCAGCGAGAGGTTGCGGTGCAGCACGCCGATGCCGCCCTGGCGGGCCATGGCGATGGCCATCCGCGCCTCGGTGACGGTGTCCATCGCGCTGGAGAGCAGCGGGATGGTCAGCTCGACGTTGCGGGTCAGCCGGGTGATCGTGTTGACCCGGCTCGGGACCACGTCGGATTCGCCGGGCTGCAGCAGCACGTCGTCGAACGTCAGGCCGAGCGGAACCGTGCGGGCGGAGTCAGTTTCCACAGATCATCCCTAGAGAAGAGGCGGAGTGTTTCATCCTACCCATCGCACGAGCGCACCCCGGCGGGGCGGACAGCACGTGCGGGCCACCACACATCGGCGCGCGGTGGGTACGGTAGACGGGTGCAGGAAGAGCCGATCGACCCGTTCAGCGGCGACCCCACCGACCCGGCCGCGGGCCTCGACGACCTCAGTGAGGACGCCGAGCAGGATCCGCTGACCGAGGCCGAGCGGAGCGACGTCCTCGAAGACCTCTCCGACCTGGAGATCTATCAGGCGCTGCTGAGCCCGACGGGCATCCGTGGCCTGGTCATCGAGTGCGAGGACTGCCACGAGCCGCACTACTTCGACTGGGATCTCCTCCGGGGCAACCTGCGCCATCTGCTCAGCTCGGGGCGGCCGCGGGTGCACGAGCCCGCCTACGACCCGGACCCGGACCACTACGTCACGTGGGAATACGCCCGGGGCTACGCCGACGGCGTGCACGACACCCTGACCGAGGGCTCCGACGACGACTCGTCGTCCTCTTCCTGACCGCCTGACCCACCCCGCGAAGAAGATCGCGCTCGCCTCTGGCCGTATATACCTGTCATCGGTATATTCCTCGACCATGACGGCACCCATGCGAGAACCGACCTTCCTGGTCCTCACCGCACTGGCCGAGCAACCGCAGCACGGCTACGCGGTCATCGAGGACGTCGCCCGGATGACTGACGGCCGCGTCCGCCTCCGGGCCGGCACCCTCTACTCCGCGCTCGACCGGCTGCGCACCGAGGGCCTGATCGAGGTCGACAGGGAGGAGGTCGTCCAGTCCCGGCTGCGCCGCTACTACCGGCTGACCGGGCTGGGCGAGCGCTCGCTCGCGGCCGAGTCCGGCCGACTGCGGCAGCAGGCGACCATCGCAGAGTCGCGGCTGCGGCTCCGGCACACCTTCGGCGGGAGCCCGGCATGACCCTGGAAGCGCGATACCGGCGGCTGCTGGCCGTCTACCCGGCCGAGTACCGCCGGGAGTACGGGAGCGAGATGCTCGGCGTGCTGATGTCGGCCGCCGGGCCGGTCGGCGTGGTCGTGTGCGGCGACTCCAGCGGCGTACGGTCCTGGTCGAGCCGC
>CAKUMG010000471.1 GCA_934667465.1 uncultured Actinoplanes sp.
CAGACTGGCGGCGGATGAAGCTCTCCAGCCACTCGATGGACTCGATGTCCAGGTGGTTCGTCGGCTCGTCCAGCAGCAGCACGTGCGGGCGCCCGGCGAGCACCGCCGCCAAGTCCCGCCGGCGCCGCTGTCCCGGCGACAGCACGGGTTGCACAGCGTACGGCGGCTCCTGCTCGAGAAAACCCACCACAGCCGTACGCGCGACGCGTACCGTCCCCCCGTCCGGCGCCAGCCGCCCGGCGAGCACGGCGAGCAGCGTCGACTTCCCGGCCCCGTTCGGCCCGCTCACCACCAGCCGCGACCCGGACACCAGCTCCAGCGAGACCGGCTCCGCGAGCCGCCCCCCGACGGTCACCTCCTCGGCCCGCAGCAGCACGGTCCCCGGCAGGACCGGCAGTTCCGGCATCGCGAACCGCTGCGGTGGCGGCGGCATCGTCACCGCGTGCCGCTCGAGGTCGTCGCGCCGCCGGTGCACCGACTGCACCAGCCCGGGCGCCCGGGTGGCGCGGGCGTGCTTGCCGTGCCCCTTTCCCGGCCGCCACCCGTCCACGAGCCGCCCCTGCGCCGCCTCCAGGCTCTCGGCGAGCCGCGCCTGCTCGGCGCGCTGCTGCTCGTACTCCTCCGCCCACCGCGCCCGCTCGGCCCGCCGCCCCTCCTGGTAGCCGGCGAACCCGCCGCCGTGGACCCGCGGCCTGCCGTCCCGGCTCGGATCGAGGTCCAGGATCGTCGTCGCCACGTCGGCCAGCAGCGCACGGTCGTGGCTGACGAGCACCACCCCACCCGGTACGCGCGCAGCCGCCCGGTCAGGAACGTGATCCCGGCCAGGTCGAGGTGGTTGGTCGGCTCGTCCAGCAGCAGGAAGTCGTGCCCGGCGCCGAGCAGGCACGCGAGCCGCACCCGGTAGCGCTGGCCGACCGACAGCTCCGCGAGCCGCCGCCCCCGGTCGCTGACCGCGCCGAGCGCCGCGAGTGCCACGTCGACCCGCCGGTCCGCGTCCCAGGCGCCCATCCGTTCGGCCGCGCCGAGCGCCGCTGCGTACGCGTCAAGGTTGTTGCTGGTCAAGGTGTCGTCGAGCGCCCGCAGCACCGCCCGGACGCCGGCGAGTTCCGCGTCGATGACATCGCCGACGGTACGGCCGCCGGCCGCGCTCAGCTCCTGCTCGGCGACCCCGATCGTGCCGAACCGCTGCACGGTGCCCGCGTCGGGCTCGAGCGTCCCGGCGAGGAGTTGCAGCAGCGTTGACTTGCCTCGCCCGTTCTCGCCGACGACGCACCACCGCGATCGCGGCGACACCGCCATCCCGACGTCGCGCAGGACTGTGGTGCCACCGCGCGCAATGGTGACGCCGGACGCGGTGAGCTGGGCTCGGGTGTAAGACATGGCTCTTCCCCTGAAGAAGATCGCACTCGACACGGACGCGAAAACGGCCACCCTGAGGGGGCGGTCCGCTGCGAGTGCGATCAGAGGAAGAAGAGCCGGGGCATGCCGCTGAAGCTAGCAGCATGCCCCGGCACCGGCCACGGGTTTTCAGCGCAGCGCGGGCAGCACCTTCGCGCCGAACGCCTCGATGAAGGGCAGCAGGTCCTGGCCCACGTGGTGCAGGTAGATGCGGTCGAAACCGAGGCTCTCGTACCCGCGCAGCCACTCGATGTGCTTCTCCAGGTCGGCGGAGATGTTGACCGTCTTGCGGACCTGGTCGACGGTGACGTTCTCGGAGACGACGTCGAAGTGCTCGGCGGTCTCGAGGTCCCAGCAGATGGGCGGCGGGAAGATGTTGCTGCGCCACTGGTCGTGCGCGATGGCCTCGGCCTCGTGCTCGGTCGGCGCCCAGCTGAGGTGGACCTGCAGGCAGATCGGGCCGCGGCCGCCGGCGCCGCGGTAGGCCGCGATCATCTCGCGCAGGTGCTCCTCCGGGGCGTTCACGGTGACCAGGCCGTCGGCCCAGCCCGCGCACCAGCGGGCCGTCTCGACGCTGACCGCCGCGCCGATCAGCGGGGCCGGGGTGTCCGGGCGGGTCCAGACCCGGGCGCGGTCCACCTTGATCAGGCCGTCGCGGGAGACCTCCTCGCCGGTGAGCAGGCCGCGGATCACGTCGACCGCTTCGAGCAGCCGGGCGCTGCGGATCTCCTTGCGGGGCCAGGCCTCGCCGGTGATGTGCTCGTTGCTGTACTCGCCGGTGCCCAGCGCGGCCCAGAACCGCCCCGGGTACATCGCCGAGAGCGTGCCGATGGCCTGCGCGATGATCGCGGGGTGGTAGCGCTGGCCGGGCGCGTTGACCACGCCGAAGGACAGGTTCGTGGCCTGCATGGCGGCGCCCAGCCACGACCAGGCGAAGGCGGACGCTCCCTGCCGCTCGCTCCACGGCGAGAAGTGGTCGGAGCACATGGCCGCGTCGAAGCCGGCCCGCTCGGCGGCGATGACTGCGGTCAGCAGCTCGGCGGGCGGGATCTGCTCGTGCGAACAGTGAATGCCGTAGTCCGTCATGGCCGCGCTCTTTACCCCGCTCCCGGGCCGGACAACCTGAGCGAACGCTGGGAGGATGTGCGCCATGCCCGATGCGCTCTATCTGGACTGCGACACCGGTGTCGACGACGCCCTCGCCATCGCCCTGCTGCTCAACAGCCCCGAGGTGGACCTCGTCGGCGCCGGGACGGTCAGCGGCAACACGGGCGCCGAGCAGGCCGCCCGCAACACCCTCGACCTGCTCTCGCTCGCCGGCCGGGGTGACGTCCCCGTCGCCGCCGGCGCCCGGCACGCGCTGACCGGCGATTTCGACGGCGGCGCCCCCTCGGTCCACGGCGGCAACGGCATCGGCGGCGTCACCCTGCCCCGCGCCGCGGCCGAACCGGTCCCGGTCGAGGCGGCGGAGCTGCTGCTGGCGATCGCCCGGGCCCGCCCCGGCGAGCTGCGCATCCTCGCCACCGGCCCGCTGACCAACCTGGCCCTCGCCCTGCGCCGCGAGCCCCGCCTGCCCGCCCTGGTCCGCGACGTCACGATCATGGGTGGCGCGGTCCGCGTCGCGGGCAACATCACCGGCCGGGCCGAGGCGAACCTCCGCCACGACCCCGAGGCGGCGGCCGAGGTCCTCGCCGCGCCCTGGCCGGTCACGCTGGTCCCGCTCGACGTGACCATGAACCACTGCTTCACCCCCGCGGACCAGCAGGCGCTGCGCACCTCGGGCGATCCCGCCGCGGCGGCCGTCGCCGAGATGCTGACCGGCTACTTCGACTTCTACGAGCCGCTGTTCGGCGAGCGCCGCGTCCCCCTGCACGATCCCCTCGCCGCGGGCATCCTCACCGGCGCGCTCACCCCCGCGGAGGCCCCGCTGCTGGGCCTGCGCGTCGACCTCGGCGACCATCGCGGCCACGTCACCGAGGACCCGGCCGCCGACCGGCAGACCCGCGTGATTCTCACGCTCGCCGCCGATGCGGCCCCCCTCATCCGTACGCTCGTCGCGCCGCAGCACCGGCCGTGAAACGCGCCCTGCTCCTGGTGCTGGTCCTCGCTGCCGGCGGCATCTGGCTGCTCGCCGGCGCGGACCGGGGGCTGCACCGGGACCACGCGGTCGTGGGCGGTGTCCCGCTCGACGTGGTGCACCCGGCCGGGGAGGGCCGCCGCCCGGGCATCGTGGTGGCGCACGGCTACGCCGGGTCCGCCCGGCTGATGGCCCCGTTCGGTGACACCCTGGCCGCCCGCGGGTAGCGCTGCTCCTCGCGTACGCGAAATCCTCTGCGCCGCCGACCCGGCTGCGCCTCGCCCTGGTCATCCCCTACGCCGTCGTGGCGATCGCGGTGCCGGTGCACCTGGGCATGACCCATGCCCGGCCGGTCGGCGACCGGTGGTGGGTGCTGCCGATCGTGTGGGCCGCCTTCGCCCTGTACGCCTATGCCGCCGACCGGGTCACGGGCGGCAGGCTCGGTGGCGTGCTGGCGCTCGCGGCGGTCTTCGTGATCGTGCTGGTCCTCGCGGCCGTCGCCGGGCTGACCAGCGGGTTCGTGCTGCTCGTCGTCGTGCCGCTGATCGGGCTGCTGAGCTGGCAGGCGTTGTGGGGCGCGGTCCTGCACCGGTTCGCGGCGCCCGGCTGGGTGATCGCGCTCACCGGCTCGGCGGTGGTGGCGTGGCCGCTCGCCGTCACGCTGCCCCTCACCTGACTTCCCCGGCGCCGCGCGGCTGACTTCCCCGGGCGACGAGCGGCTGACCTTCCGGAGCCGCGCGGCTGACCGGTATCGATCAGCGGCGGTCGCCGAGGAGGCGGGTGGCGAGGACGGCGGCCTGGGTGCGGCGCTCGAGGCCGAGCTTGGCAAGCAGGCTCGAGACGTAGTTCTTCACCGTCTTCTCGGCGAGGAACATCCTGCCCGCGATCTCGCGGTTGGTGAGCCCCTCGGCGACGTACTCGAGGATGCGCCGCTCCTGGTCGGTCAGCGACGCCAGCTCCCGCGGCTGCTCGACGCCGTTGCGGATGCGCTCCAGGACGCGCTGGGTGACCGCCGGGTCGAGCAGCGACTGCCCGCCTGCGACCCGCCGCACCGCGTCGACCAGGTCGGTGCCGCGGATCTGCTTGAGCACGTAACCCGAGGCCCCCGCCATGATCGCGGCGAAAAGGGCCTCATCGTCCTCGTACGACGTCAGGATCAGCCCCTTGATCGCCGAGTCCACGGCCCGGACGTCCCGGCACACGTCGATGCCGTTGCCGTCCGGCAGCCGCGCGTCGAGCACGGCCACGTCGGGGCGCAGCGCCGGGATCCGCCGGGCGGCCTCCTGCGCGGACCCGGACTCGCCGACCACCTCGATGTCCCCGGCGGCGTGCAGCAGGTCGGCGAGGCCCCGGCGGACCACCTCGTGGTCGTCGAGCAGGAAGACACGGATCATAGGTCCTTCTTACCGTGCGCCCCCGGCCCCACCTAGGGCCGAAGGTCCCGCGCCGCCCGGGACCTCAGGTTCAGTGCTCGATCACCTCGTCCGCGGCCCGGCGCGGCGCCGGCGGAAGCCCGGCCGGGTCGTCCGGGTGGCCGAGGCGCACGACCACGTACGGCTCGCCGACGCCGGCGAGCAGGCCGGTGAGCAGGTGCCGGGGCCAGGCGACCTCGATGCTGTCGCTGATCGGCTCGGTGGCGAGCCCGTCGGCGGTCGCGGCGAGCAGCAGCGCGGAGAGCGCCTCGCCGCCGCGCAGGAAGTCGGGCGCACGGTCGGTCATGCCGAACAGGATCAGGTAGGCGGACCCGGCGTCGTACCCGTGCCCCGCGTCGAGGCCGGCGTCGCCGCCGGGGGCGAAGTCGCGCACCGGGACCCGGCGCAGCGCTGGCCGTACGGCCGTCGCGGCGGGCACCCCGTCGCCGGCCGTCTCGGGCCGGTGGGTCCAGCGGTCCAGCTCGGTGCGGTAGCCGCCGTCGAGCCGCTCGGCCTCCGCCGCCAGCTCGGCGGAGACGGCGAGCATCGGCAGCTGGTCGCCGCGCACGTGGTGCAGATAGGCCCCCTCGGCCTCCACGAT
>CAKUMG010000472.1 GCA_934667465.1 uncultured Actinoplanes sp.
TGCCGACAGTGGTCGGAGAGACGATCACCTTGAGGTTCGGGTACGACTGCAGCAGACCCTGGGCCTCCTGGAACGACTTCTGGTCGTCGTCGTTGCCGTACACGGTCTTGACCAGCTTGAGCTTGCTGTTCTCCGGCTTGGCCAGCTCGGCCTCCATGACCTCGATCCAGGCGTTCTGGTTCGTGGCGTTCGGGGTGGCCGAGAGGATCGCGATCTCACCCTCGCCGCCGGCCAGCTCGTTCGCCATCTTGGCCAGGCTCTCGCCGATGCCCTGGGTGGTGGCCTGGTTGATGAACGCGTCGCGGCACTCCTTGGCGGAGTCCGAGTCGAACGTGACGACCTTGATGCCGGCCTGGCGGGCCTGGTTGAGCGACGGGCAGACCGCGTTGGGGTCGTTGGCCGCCACCACGATCACGTCCTGCTGCTGCTGGATCAGCGTGTTGATATAGCTGACCTGCGACGAGGCGGACGCGTCGTTCGGGCCGACCTTCTTGTACTCGCCCTTGAGCTCCTTGACGGCCTCCTCGCCGCCCGCGGTCGTGACGTCGGAGTACGGGTTGTTGAGCTGCTTGGGCAGGAAGGCGATCTTGAGGCCCTCCTTGATGGCGGCGTTCGGGTCGGCCGAGGCGCCGCCCGCGGCGGGGCCGCCGCCGGAGGACTCGTTGCTGTCCTTGGTGGTGCCGCCGCACGCGGCGAGCCCGAGGATGAGAAGTGATGCGGTGGTAGCGGTGAGTAGCCGTCGGTGGGTGCGCATCATGGCGTGCTCCTAGGAACGGGGGGAATTGTCAGGCTCGCCGGAGTCGGCGTCGGCGCAAGGTGGTGCGGATCGAGGTCACGATGTTGGGCAGCAGCACCGAGAGCACGAGCAGGGCCCCGGTGACGATGTTGAGCGCCTGGCCGGAGAAGTCCTGCAGGCGCAGGGCGTTCTGCAGGACGGCGAGCAGCACCACGCCGGCCAGGACACCCGGGAGGCTGCCCTTGCCGCCGAAGATGGAGACGCCGCCGAGCAGCACGGCCGCCACGACGGCCAGCTCGAGGCCGGCCCCGTTGTCGGCGCGGGCACTGGAGTAGCGCAGGGTCCACAGGATGCCGACCAGACCCGCCACTGCGCCGCTGACCACGTACAGCCAGAATTTGGTCCGCTCGACCCGGATGCCCGCGAAGTGGGCGGCCTTGTCGTTGGCGCCCATGGCATAGAGCGACCGGCCGACCGGCGTCGCGTGCAGGACGATGCCGAAGACGACGGCGAGCGGGATCAGCAGGAGCAGCACGTTCGGGATCGAGCCGCCCCCGATCGTGCCGGTGACCCAGCCGGTGAAGTCGAACGGGAAGTCGGCCACCGCCTGGTCGCCGAGGACGACGAGGGCGAGCCCGCGGTAGAGGGCCAGCGTGCCGATGGTGACGGCGAGCGACGGCAGGCCGAGCGCCGTGACCAGGAAGCCGTTGAACGCGCCCAGGACCGCGCCGATCGCGATGCCGAGCGGGATGATCATCTCGATGCTCAGGCCGTTGTTCCAGAACCAGCCCATCAGCGCGCTGGTGAACCCGAGCGTCGACGCCACCGACAGGTCGATCTCGCCGGTCACGATGATCAGCGTCATCGGCAGCGCGATCAGCAGGATCGGCATCAGGTCCAGGATCAGGAACGTGAAGTTGCGGCTGGTGCCGAAGTTGGGCACGGCCAGCGACGCTACGACCACCGCGAACACGGTGAGTAGGATGATGATGCTGTCCCAGGTCAGCAGCCTGCCGAACTCTCCTCGCCGGACGGTTGCCTCAGACATGGGAGTCCTTCTTCCGGAGGGCGCGGGCGATGCGCACGGCCGCCAGCCGGTCGGCGCAGATGGCCAGGATGATCAGCGCGCCGACGATGGCCTGCTGCCAGAACTGGTTGATCGACAGGACGGTCAGCGCGCTGCCGATCACGGTGAGCAGGAGCGCGCCGAGGCCGGCACCCCAGACCGTGCCGCTGCCGCCGGAGATCGCGACCCCGCCGACCACCACGGCCGCGACGACGTTGAGCTCGTAGCCGTTGCCGGCCGCCGCGTCGATCGTGCCGAAGCGGGCGGCGAACAGCACCCCGGCCAGGCCCGCGAGCGCGCCGCTGACGAGGAACGCGCCGATCAGGTTGCGGCTCACCTTGATGCCGGCGAGCTCGGCGGCGTCCGGGCTCGAGCCCATCGCGTACAGCTCGCGCCCGGACCGGTAGTTGCGCATGATCAGGGTGACGCCGCCGACGACCACGAGCGCGACCAGGACCGGCCACGGGACGCCGAGGATCGAGTCGTTGGCGAAGCCGAGGAAGTGCCGGGGCAGTTCGTTCGCCGTGACCTGGTCGCCGCCGGCCCAGGAGTAGGCGACGCCGCGCCACACGTACATCGTGCCGAGCGTGACCACCAGCGCCGGGACCTTGCCGTAGCGGACCAGCACGCCGTTGAGCAGCCCGGCCGCGGCGCCGACCAGGATGCCGACCAGCAGGGCCAGCACCATCGGGAAGCCCGGGTTCGCGCTCATCATCGTGGCGACGGCGTAGGCGCTGATGCCCAGGACCGACCCGACGGACAGGTCGATGTTGCGGGTGATCACCACGACCGCCTGTCCGGCGGCCATGACCGCCAGGATCGCGGTGTTGAGCAGGATGTCGCGCACGCTCTGGCCGGACAGGAAGCGGGGGTTGTTGGCCGCGGTGTACGCGATCAGGGCGAGCAGGGCGACGATGATGCCCAGCTCGCGGGTCTTCACGAGTCCGCCGAACACCCGCTTGGCCGGGCCGGCGGTGGCGAGGCTCGCCATTATGACTGCCCCATTGCGGCGTACATGACGTTCTCCTCGGTGGCCTCTTCGCGGGTGAGCTGCGCGGCGACGCGGCCCTCCCGCAGGACGACGATGCGGTCCGCCATCCCGAGCACCTCGGGGAGCTCGGAGGAGACCATGACGACGGCGAGCCCGCGGCCCGCCAGGGACGACAGCAGCCGGTGCACCTCGGCCTTGGTGCCCACGTCGATGCCGCGCGTGGGCTCGTCGACGATCAGCAGCTTGGGCCCGGTCGCCAGCCACTTGGCCAGCACCACCTTTTGCTGGTTGCCGCCGGAGAGCGTGCCGACCGGGTCGGAGAGCCGGCCGAACTTGGTCCGCAGCTGGGTGGTCCACTCCTGCGCCTCGGCGCGCTCGCGCCCGCCGAAGAGCAGGCCCAGCCGGGACAGCGCGCGGGAGCGGGGCAGTGTCACGTTGCGCTCGATCGAGAGCTCCATGACCAGGCCCTGCTGGCGGCGGTCCTCGGGGACCAGGCCCATGCCCGCGGCCATGGCGGCGCGGGGATTGCCGGGCTTGAGATCACGGCCGAGGAATCGTACGGATCCCTTGTCGTACTTGTCGACGCCGAACACTGCCTGCATCACCTCGGAGCGGCCGGCCCCGACCAGTCCCGCCAGCGCCACGATCTCGCCGGCCTTGACCGTGAAGCTGATGTCGCGGAAGACACCCTCGCGGCTGAGCCCCTCGACCTCGAGGACAGTGTCGCCGATCTCGGCGTCCTGCTTGGGGTAGAGCGCGCTCAGGTCGCGCCCGACCATCCGCCGGATCATGTCGTCGACGCTGAGCTCGCTGACCGGCTCGGTGCAGACGTGCTTTCCGTCGCGCATGATCGTGACCCGCTGGCAGAGCGCCGTGATCTCCTCGAACCGGTGCGAGATGAACATGATCGCGGCGCCCTCGTCGCGCAGCGCGCGGGTCACCGCGAAGAGGCGGTCCACCTCGACGCCGGTCAGCGCGGCGGTCGGCTCGTCCATGATCAGGACCCGGGCCTCGCTGGAGAGCGCCTTGGCGATCTCGACCAGCTGCTGGTCCGCGATGGACAGCCCGCGGGCCGGCCGGTCCGGGTCGATCGGGACGCCGAGCCGCGCGAACAGCGCGGCGGCGTTGTCGTGCATCGCCTTGCGGTCGATCTGGCGCAGCCTGGTCAACGGCTGGTTGCCCATCGCGATGTTCTCGGCGACGGACAGGTCGGGGAAGAGCGTCGGCTCCTGATAGATCACCGCGATCCCGGCGGCCTTGGCGTCGGCGGGGTGGGCGAAGGTGACCTCCTCGCCCTCCACCAGCAGCGAGCCGGTGTCGGGCCGGTGCACCCCGGCCTGCATCTTCACGATCGTGGACTTGCCGGCCCCGTTCTCGCCGACGAGCGCGTGGGCCTCGCCCGGCTCGAGGGCGAAGCTGACACCCTGGACTGCCGCCACGGCCCCGAACGACTTGCTCACGTCGCGGACTTCGAGCAGTGCGCTCACGGCCACCTCCGCTGTCTATCAAGGATTCGCGACACTCGAGTTGAAATGTTTCAGGCGCCGTGCAACGAAAGTAAGTGGCCCCGATCACACATGTCAAGCGTTGGAATGAAACGTTCTGGAAACATGGGGCCGGGCTGTGAGAATGCTTGCCGTACCATGCGCTTCAACGTTTCAACCCGATCGCGAGGAGGCCGCAGGTGGTCATCGGCAGGAGTCCGTCGGTGAAGGACGTCGCCGCGGCGGCCGGGGTCTCCCTGGGGACCGTCTCGAACGTGATGAACCGCCCCGAGGTGGTCAGCCCGGCCACCCGCGACCGGGTCGAGCGGGCGATGGCCGAGCTCGGCTTCGTGCGCAACGAGTCGGCCCGCCAGCTGCGCGCCGGCACCAGCCGCACCCTGGCCTACGTGATGCTCGACGGCACCAACCCGTTCTTCCACGACGTCGCCCAGGGCATCGAGATGGCCGCGGAGGACGCCGACCTGTCGCTGTTCATCTGCAACAGCAACGGTCGTGCCGGCCGCGAGGAGGTCCACCTCGACCGGCTGATGCAGCAGCGCGTCCAGGGGGTGCTGATCACCCCGGTCAGCCCCGACGCGCCGCACCTCGGCGAGGCCGCGCGCCGGGGCATCCCGATCGTGCTGGTCGACCGGGTCGCGTCCGGCGACTTCTGCTCGGTGGCCGTGGACGACGTCCTGGGCGGGCGGATCGCCGTCGAGCACCTGATCGAGCAGGGGCACACCCGCGTCGCCGTGATCGGCGGGCCGGAGACGCTGGGGCAGGTGCGCGAGCGCGTCGAGGGCGCCCGGCAGATCTGGGCGGAGTCGGGCCTGCCCGCCGACGATCTGACCTGTCTGCCGACGGACGCGCTCACGGTCGCCGAGGGGCGGTCGGCGGGGGAGCGGCTGGCGGGCATCCCGGCCCGGCGCCGGCCGACCGCCGCGTTCTGCGCCAACGACCTGCTCGCGCTCGGGCTGCTGCAGCAGGCGATCGGGGCCGGCCTGCGCATCCCGGACGACCTGGCCATCGTGGGCTTCGACGACATCGAGTTCGCCGCCGCGGCCGCCGTGCCGCTGACCTCGGTGCGCCAGCCCCGCCAGGAGCTGGGCCGGGCCGCGGCGCAGCTGGTGCTGGACGAGGCCGCGGGGGCCGCGCACCGGCACCGGCAGCTGACGTTCACGCCCGAGCTGGTGGCGCGCGCCTCGACGGC
>CAKUMG010000473.1 GCA_934667465.1 uncultured Actinoplanes sp.
CAGCGTATGCAGCTGGAGCGGCTGCGCAAGTTCGACCTTCGCCGGCTGCCCGCGGCCGACGAGGAGGTCTACCTCTTCCAGTGCGTGGCCCGCGACAACCCGTCCGACGACCGGCTCGTGGCCCTCGCCCAGGTCCGCGACCTGACCGAGCTGCGCGAGCAGGACGGCCGCCTGGTCGCGCTGCCGACCGTGGAGGGCCTGATCGGGGCGAGCCTCGACTCGATCCGCCGGGCACAGACCCGCCGCGCGTCGAAGGCCCGGTTCAACACCAACCGGATCATCCTCTACGTGTGGCCGGTCATCGACCTCACCCAGGAGGAGGTCGAGCTGCTCGCCGCGCGCGTGCTGCCGACCACGGCGGGCGCGGGCCTCGAGGAGATCACGTTCATCGGCCGGCGCCGTGACCAGGAGACCGGCGCGCTGATCAAGACCGCGGTCCGGATGACGCTCGGCGTCACGGGCGGCGCGGAGGTCACGTTCGGGGAGGTCACCGACGAGCCGCTGGAGCCGCTGGACGCGTACCGGCTGAAGGTGTTGCGTGCCGCGAGCCGGAACACCGTGTATCCGTACGAGCTGACGGGGTTGCTCGGCAGTTTCGTGGAACACGACCTGGACGAGTCGCACACGCTGGTGCCGGTCGACCGCCCGAAGGGGCTCAACAAGGCGGCGATCGTGGCGGGCGTGGTCACGACCGTGACGTCGCGGCACCCCGAGGGCATCGCCCGGGTCGTGCTGCTCGGCGACCCGACCAAGTCGCTCGGCGCGCTCAGCGAGGCGGAGTGCCGCCGCGTCATCGCCGCCCTGGACCTGGCCGAGTCGATGCGGGTGCCGCTGGAGTGGTACGCGCTGTCCGCCGGCGCCCGGATCTCGATGGAGTCCGGCACCGAGAACATGGACTGGGTGGCCGCGGCGCTCAAGCGCATCGTCGAGTTCACCCAGGACGGCGGCGAGATCAACATCGTGGTCGCGGGCATCAACGTCGGCGCGCAGCCGTACTGGAACGCCGAGGCCACGATGCTGATGCACACCCGCGGCATCCTGGTCATGACCCCGGACTCGGCGATGGTGCTCACCGGCAAGCAGTCGCTCGACTTCTCCGGCGGCGTGTCGGCCGAGGACAACTTCGGCATCGGCGGCTACGACCGGGTGATGGGCCCCAACGGCCAGGCGCAATACTGGGCGCCGACGCTGACGGCCGCGCGGGACGTGCTGATGAGCTACTACGACCACTCGTACGTGGTTCCCGGCGAGCCCGGCCCGCGGCGCGCCACGACGACGGACCCCAGGGACCGCGACGTGTCGGGCTTCCCGCACGCGCACGGGGACTTCGCCACCGTCGGGGAGATCTTCTCGGCGACCGCCAACCCGGACCGCAAGAAGGCGTTCGACATCCGGACGGTCATGCGCGCGGTGTCCGACCAGGATCACCCGGTCCTGGAGCGCTGGGCGGGCATGGCCGACGCCGAGACCGCCGCGGTGCAGGACGTGCACCTGGGCGGCATCCCGGTCACGCTGCTCGGCATCGAGTCGCGCTCGGTGCAGCGGCGCGGTTTCCCGCCCACCGACGGCCCCGACACGTACACGGCGGGCACGCTGTTCCCCCGCTCGTCGAAGAAGGCGGCCCGGGCGATCAACGCGGCCAGCGGCAACCGGCCGCTGGTGGTGCTGGCGAACCTGTCCGGTTTTGACGGTTCCCCCGAGTCGATGCGCAAGCTCCAGCTGGAGTACGGCGCCGAGATCGGCCGGGCGATCGTCAACTTCCGCGGCCCGATCGTCTTCTGCGTGATCTCGCGCTACCACGGCGGCGCGTTCGTGGTCTTCTCCAAGGCCCTGAACCCGAACATGACGGTCCTGGCCCTCGAGGGCTCGTACGCTTCCGTGCTCGGCGGCGCCCCCGCCGCGGCGGTCGTCTTCACCGGCGACGTCAACGCCCGGACGGCCGCCGACCCGCGCGTCCGGGAATGCGAGGCGCGCGTGGCGGCGGCGACCGGCACCGAGCGGGCCTCGCTGACCGCGGAGCTCGACGAACTGCGCGCCTCGGTCCGCGCCGAGAAGCTGGGCGAGGTGGCCGCGGAGTTCGACCGCGTCCACGACATCCAGCGCGCGGTCCGGATGGGCTCGGTCGACGCGGTCGTCAGCGCCGCCGAGCTGCGCCCCCGCATCATCGAGGCGATCGAGTCGCGCCTCGGCTGAGCTGAGCTGCGCTGCCTCCACCGCCCGGTCGGTCGCTTCGGTGACCGGCCGGGCGGTTTCGTCGTCGGCCCCGCACGGCTGCCGGGCGGCGACCGGGCCGCCGGGGTCCGGGGCAGGACGCGACCGTGCGCAGGGCGTCGAGGTGGGGGCCGGGGGTCAGGACGCAACCGCGCGCAACGCGTCGAGGTCGGAGTCCGGGGGTCAGGACGCGACCGTGCGCGTCGGGGTCCGGGGAGTCAGGACGCGACCGTGCGCAGGGCGTCGAGCACGGTGCGGACCGACGCGCGGTGCAGCGTCTCGGGGCGGGCCAGCACGTCGATGTGGCGGCCGGTCGTCAGGTCGGCGAGCGGCCGCAGCACGAGCCGCGGGTCGGGCGGCGTCGTGTGGGCCGGCAGCAGTGCCAGCGCCTCCCCCGCCGCGACCAGGGAGGCCGCGACGGTGAAGTCGTTGATCCGGTGGCGGACCTCGAGCGGACGCCCGGCCGCCGCCGCGATCGCGGTCAGCACCGCGGCCAGCGGAAACCCCTCGTGCACGCCGATCCACGGCCAGGCGGCGGCGTCGGCCGCGGTGAGCCGGTCACGCGGGGCGAGCGGATGGCCGGCCGGCATCGCGACGTACAGCGGCTCGTACCGGAGCGGGATCACCGTCAGCCGGTCGGCGGGCCAGGGCGAGCTGTGCGCCGGGCGGTGCGCCAGCACCAGGTCGTGATCGCCGACCAGGGCCGGGAACTCCGCGTGCGGCACATCACGGTCCGCGCACCGCACCGGCGGCCCCCCGCTTTCGGTGAGCCGCGCGATCAGCGGCGCGAACCAGGCCAGCCCGGCACTGTGGAACGCGGCCACGGTGACCGGTGTGCCCGGCGCGTCCAGGTAGTCGCCGACGGCCCGGGCCGCCCGGTCGAGCGCGGTCAGCACCTCGACCGCTGCCGCCGCCAGGGCCCGGCCCGCCTCGGTCAGCACCAGCCGCCGCCCGCTGCGCTCGGTCAGCGGCACCGGCGCCGAGCGCTGCAGGACGGCGAGCTGCTGGGACACCGCTGACGGCGTGACGTGCAGCGCGCGGGCCACCGCGGCGACGCTGCCCCGCTCGCCGAGCTCGCGCAGCAGCCTCAGGTGATGCGTGTCCATTTTCGTTAGCCCCGCTACATCGTCACTTCACAGGTTGGCTTCTTGTCCACCGTATCGGCCTGCCGCAGGCTTCCGGGGTGACAGGAGATCTTCTTTTAGTGGTCGTGGCCGTGGTCTGGGGCAGCAGTTATCTGGCCGCCAAGACGCTGGTCGTGGCCGGCGGCGTGCTGGTGGTGCTGGCGCTGCGCTACCTGGTGTCGATGGCGGCGATGCTCCCGCTGATGAATGGGCGGCGCCCGTCGCGCGGCGAGCTGCGAGTGGGGCTGCTGCTCGGTGGGACCCAGGCCGCGGTGCTGGCCCTGGAGACGTACGGGGTGTCACTCACCAGCGCCACCAACGCGGGCGTGCTGATCAGCCTGACGATCCTGCTCACCCCGCTGCTGCAGGGCGGCCTGCCGCCACGGTTCTTCCTGGCCGCCGCGGTCGCGACCGGCGGCGTGGCGCTGCTGGTCGCGGGCCCGGGACTGCGTACGCCGTCGGTGGGCGACGCCCTGATGCTGGCCGCGGCCGGGGTCCGCGCCGTGCACGTCACGCTGTCCGGGCGCCTCAGCCGCCCGGCCTACGACACTCTCACGCTGACCACGGTGCAGACAGTGGTCGGGGCTGTCGTCTTCACCGCCGCGGCCGGCCCGGCACTGCTCCCGGCCGCCACCGGGCTCGGGGCCGGCGAGTGGCTGGGCGTGCTGTACCTGGCACTCGGCTGCAGCGTCTTCGCGTTCGTGGTGCAGCTGTGGGCCGTACGCCGCACCTCCCCCGCCCGGGCGAGCCTGCTGCTCGGCACGGAGCCGGTGTGGGCCGTGCTGATCGGCATCGGACTCGGCGGGGAGCACCTGACCGGGCTCGCGGCGGCCGGCATCGCCCTGGTCCTGGGCGGCACGTTCTGGGGCCAGCGGGTGGAGCGTGCCCACCGCACGGGCGCGGCCGGAGTGCCCGCCGGCAGCCCCGATCCTGGAGCACGCACCTCGCAGACCTCCGCGGCGAGCTCGTCCGCGGCGAGCTGATCCGCGGGCAAGCTGATCCGCGGGCGAGCTGATCCGCGGGCAAGCTGATCGGCGGCGAGCTAACCCGCCGCGAGCTGATCGGCGGCGAGCTAATCTGCGGCGAGCTGATGCGCAGCGAGCTGACACGCCGATCCGGCCGTGCCGGGACGGCGGTGCGGCGGGTCTCGGCTCTTGCGGGCCGAGGACGGTGGGTGGTCGATCGGGGCGGGAACGACGAAGGCGCCGGCTCCCTGGGGCGGGGGCCGGCGCCTTCGTCCGTACGGTGGGTCTTAGCTGGTCGGGAAGTTGTCGGCGGTGCGGATCCGGCTGCGGAGCAGGACGCCGGACTCGGACAGGCCGCTGGTGCCGGTGAAGTTGCTGCCGGCGCAGGCGCCGGACTTCAGGGCGGCGGTGGCCTCGTTCTTGTCGGCCCAGCTCCAGTTGGCGTAGCCGATCTTGAGACGGTCGAGCAGGTCGAGCCAGGTGTTCGTGCTGGCGGCGTCGACCGAGCCGCCGCCGTCGGCCGTACCGGTGCCGAACTCGCTGACGAACAGGGGCAGCGACGCGGCGGCCTTCTGGACCTCGGCGCGGTAGTTGTCCTTGTGGGAGCCCGCGTAGAAGTGGAAGGCGTACATGATGTTGCTCGCCTTGACCGGGTTGTTGATGATCTCGGCCGAGCCGGAGCCGTCGGAGACGCCCAGCGAGGACCAGCCGCGGGTGCCGACGATGACGACGGCGTCCGGGTCGTTGGCGCGGATGACCGGGATGACCTGCTCGGCGTAGCTCTTGATCGAGGTCCAGCTGACGCCGTTGGGCTCGTTGGCGATCTCGTAGATGACGTTCTTCTTGTCGGCGTTGCGGGCGCTGACGGCCTTGAAGAAGGTCTTGGCGCGCTCCAGGTTGTAGTTCGGGTCACCCGGGTTGAGCGTGTGGAAGTCGATGATCGCGTACATGCCGCGGGCCTCGGCCTGGTCGACCAGCGTGTTGACCTGGCTGGTGAAGCCGGACGGGTTGGTCTCGTAGCCGCCCTCCTGCACGTACATGGCGATCCGGAACAGGTCGGCGTTCCAGTCGTTGGCCAGCGCGCCCATCGCGGTGGCGTTGTAGCAGCTCGGGAACCACTGCAGGCCGTGGCTGCTCATGCCGCGCAGCTGGATCGCCTTGCCGTGCTGGTTGCAGAGGTTGACGC
>CAKUMG010000474.1 GCA_934667465.1 uncultured Actinoplanes sp.
GCCCCGCACGGTTGCCGAGCGCCGGGGCGGCGTGCGGGCCGCCCCGGCGGGCGGGTCAGCCGATGCTGACCCAGGCGTCGTCGAGGCCGCCGTGGAACTGGTCGTTGTTGGCGCCGGTGCCCTTGCCGGCCAGGCTCAGCGGCTGGCCGTTGTCGATGGTGAGGCCGGCCGGCAGCGTGGCACTGCCCTGGACCTGGTCGTCGACGAGGATCTCCAGCTTGGGCCCGGTGCGGCGGCAGGCGATCGTGTGCCAGGCGCCGTCCGAGATGGACTTCGGGCTCTTGGCGACGTGCAGGGCGGGCGCGTCCTTGCCGCTCAGGACGCAGCTTGGCCGGCCCGAGGCGCCGTCGACCTGGAGCTTGTACTGCCCGCCCGGCGCGCTGGACGTGCCCTTCTGCAGGATGTTCTCGCCGGAGCTGGTCTCCGCCGGGGAGAGCTGCACGTAGGCGCCGTACCGCAGGTCCTTGGCTCCGGGGTTGAGGGCCGGGGCCGAGGCGGCCTGCAGGACCACGCGCGGGCAGTTGGCGCCGGTGCACTTGGGCGGGAAGGAGACACCCTGGCCGGAGCCGTGCTTGACGATCTTGACTGCGCCGCCGTTGGCCGACATGGCCTTGAGCTGGTGGCCGCGGCCCGAGCCGTCGTCGTAGCTGCCGTCGGCGACGGTGGAGTCGAAGTTGTAGGAGGCCACGTTCGCCGACGGCGGGGCGGGCGGCGCCGGGGGCCGCGGTGCCGGGCCGCCGAAGGACGCGTACCTCTTCTGCGCACTTCCGCCCATGGTGGTGAAGTCGCCGCCGACGCTGAGCAGGCCCAGCGCCGGGTTGGCCGCCAGGGTGCGGATGCCGACGACGCCGTTGGCCTGCGGGGCCCAGGTGGTCAGGTTGCCGGAGCCGTCGATCGCGGCGGCCTTGACGCGCGGGACCGAGCCGTCGGTGCAGAGGCCCTTCGCGCCGTTGTTCGTGGTGGTGCACGCCTTGTCGAAGTGCCCGCCGACATAGGTGGTGCCGTCGAGCGTGGCGATCGCCTGCGCGTCGCCGTCGAAGACGCGGGTCCAGCGGGCCTGGCCGCCGAAGGTGTAGGCGACGGCGCGCCCGCCCTGGCCGCCGAGCGCGGCGTAGACGCCGGAGCCGTCGGCGGTCAGCGCGAAGACCTGCGACACGGGCTTGGGCAGGAACGTCTTGTCGAGCACGCCGGTGGTCGCGTCGACGGCGGTCAGACGCAGGGTGGAGCTGACGCCGTTGGTCTTGTGGAAGCCGCCGCCCAGGTAGACGCGGTTGCCGTTGACGGCGAGCGCGTTGACGGTGTCGTCGGTGGTGGGCGCCCAGGCGTCGAGCGCGCCGGTGGCGGTGCTGAACGCGGCGAGGTTGGCGCGGGGGACGCCGTCCACGGCGGTGAGCCGCCCGCCGACGTACAGCCGGCCGTTGGCGACGGCGAGCGCGTTGGGCTGGCCGAGGACGGTGTGCCGGAGCGCGCCGAGGGTGCCGGACGTGCCGTCGATCGCGGCCACGGCATCGCGGGGGGTGCCGGCCACACGGTCGAAGTCGCCGGCCGCATAGACGGTGGTGCCGTCGGTGGCCAGGGCGCGGACGGTGGCGTCGGCGCCGGGGTTCCAGTCGAGCAGCTTGCCGGTCCGCGCGCTGAACGCGGCGAGGCGGTCGCGGCCGGTGGTCTTGCCGCCGGTGATCGCGCCGGTGAAGGAACCTCCGACATAGACGGTGTCGCCGCGGTGGGCGATCGCATAGACGGGGCCGTTGAACGACGGGGACGGGGTGGGGGTGCCGGAGACGACCTCGGCCAGCGCGACGCCGCCCACGGAGACGAGAGCGGTCGCGGCGCCGAGGGCGAGGAGCCGGCGTACCGCTGATTTCATAACAATATTGCGCACAACGGCATTCAACGGGCGGCGGGGCGTCGAGGACGTGCCCACCGGTCCGGCGAACAGCCGGGATCACCAGCTGTTCGGGCACATGGCCGCACGTCCGGGTGAACGGCCGCTGCGCAGCGCCGCTCTAGATCGTTCCCGCCGGGCTGTGGAATACTTCCGGGAAGTGCTTCCGAAAGTTACGAGGAGGATGCGTGCCCCGGGTGACGATCGCCGCGATCGCGGAGGAGGCGGGCGTGTCCGTCCCCACGGTGTCGCGGGTGCTGAACGGCCGTGCCGATGTCGCCCCGCAGACCCGGGAGCTGGTCGAGAAGCTGCTCAAGCAGCACGGCTACCGGCGGCGCGCGTCGCGCCAGCCGACCGGCCGGGCCGGCCTGGTGGACCTGGTCTTCAACGACCTCGACAGCCCGTGGGCCGTCGAGCTGATCCGCGGCGTCGAGGACGTCATGCACGCCGCCGGGGTCGGCACCGTCGTCTCCGCCGTCCACCGCCGCTCCACGTCGACCCGGCAATGGCTGCAGAACCTGTACGCGCGACGGTCCGACGGTGTCATCTTCGTGATCTCCGACCCGAACATCGGCGCGTGGGCGGAGCTGCAGCGGCTCAACATCCCGGCCGTGGTCGTGGACCCGGCCGGCGGCGCCCCGGCGGACATCCCCACGGTCGGCGCGACCAACTGGGCCGGCGGCCTCTCCGCGACCCAGCACCTGAGCTCGCTCGGGCACCGCCGGATCGGCTTCATCGCGGGCCCCAAGCACATGGTCTGCAGCCGCGCCCGGCTGGACGGCTACCGCGCGGGCCTCGAGACGGCCGACGACAGCCTGGTCCGGGAGGGCGACTTCCTGTACGGGTCCGGCTACACTGGCGCCCTGTCCCTGCTGGACTCCGCTGACCCGCCGACCGCCATCTTCGCCTCCAGCGACACCATGGCGCTCGGCGTCTACGAGGCGGCCCGCCAGCGCGGCCTGCGGGTGCCCGAGGACCTCAGCGTCGTGGGCTTCGACGACCTCCCGGAGGCACGCTGGGCCTCTCCCCCGCTGACCACCGTGCGGCAGCCGCTGGCCGAGATGGGGGCGCTCGCCGCGCGTACGGTGCTGCGGCTGGCCCAGGGCGGCGAACCCGAGACCCCCCGCCTCGAGCTCGCCACCCACCTGGTCGTCCGCGACAGCACCGCAGCGCCCCGCTGAATTTCTGGCCCTGAGTTCTTGGCACCCGCCGAGTTGACCGGCACACCACACGCCGACCCCATACCGGAGGGCTTACCCCGCCGCCACGCCAGCAACCGAACTGTCCCAATGCCAGCGGGCTCACCCCGCCGCCACGCCGGCAACCGCACTTCGCCCGGCGATGATTTGGCCGCCCAAGATCCGCCAAGCGCTCTTCTTGGAGGATCTGTGGGTGGCCAAATCATCGCCTCCCAGGGGCGAAGTGCCGCGCGAGCGAAGCGAGTGCCAGAAATTCAGTCCACGACGGGTGGGGCCGTCTCGGCGGCCTTCTTCAGGGCTGCGGCGGCGGACGTGTACGGGTTGTAGGTGTACGTGCGTGACAGAGTGCCCGGGACGGTGAAGTACTCGGCGGCCAGTTTTGCCGGGTCCGTGGCGATCTCGCCGCGGGCCGGGAGGTCGTTGCCGTCGTCCCAGCCCCACGGGGCGTTCGCCGAGTTCGCGCCGAGCGACGCGAACAGCGAACTCGTGCTCCGCTGCGCCCACAGCCCGCCGGGCGCGAAGATGTCGATGAGCGCGTACTTCACGTCCCGGTCGTTGGCGCCGCTCGGGGTCTCGGCGGTCGTCGAGGGGTAGTACACGATGCCGTCGCCGTTGATCGAGTACTGCGGCCACGCCTTGAACCCGTGCCCCTGCGCCTCCTGCGCGGTGACCGGGTGCTGGAACGAGTCGTGGGGCGACGACTGGGTCTGCAGGGTGCCGTCGATCGTCTCGCGCCCGTTCGACCAGGTGCTGCCCGCGGGGGCGTACGAGAAGAAGTCACTGTGTGCGACGGTCACGGCCGACCGCAACACTCCGTAGTCGCTGCCGTCGCGCTCGACGGCGATCGTCATGCCCTCGCCGTCGTTCTCGTGCTCGGTCTCGAAGAACGGGTGGTCGGTCCAGTCGCGTGGGTGGAAGAAGAAGTACGTGATGAACCAGTGGCTGCTCGTCTCGGCCACGGAGTAGTACGCGTGGGCGGCGAGGGAGGCGTCGCTGCCGCCCGCGTTGTCCCAGTTGTTGCGCCCGACCAGGTCGCCGTCGAAGTCGACCTTGGTTATGTAGTCGCTCTTGCCGCCGAGCGCGTGGCTCCCCGTGGCGTCGACGTCCTGGTGGTGGATGGGCGCCCAGCGCAGCGCGAGCTGGGCCCGGCTGACCGCCGCGTGGGCCGGCGCCGGGACGGCGAGGGCGGCGCTCCCCAGCGCGGCGGCCAGAGCGGCCGCGATCCTCCTGACGGACATGCGAACTCCCGCGTTCGAAGAGATAGATGAGCAGGAATATAGGAGGTCATCGGCCACGGGACCATGACCGCCGGGCGAAGATCGCGTGGCCGCCGGGAGGCCCGCCCGGGTCGCTCCGGAAGTTGCGGAAGTCATGAATGGCATTGACCGGTGCGGATGGCGTACCTAGGGTCCTGAGGCATCCGGCATCGGCCGGAAGTTGCGGACGGGGTTTCAGCGATGACCGATCAGGCGGCGGACGGGCCGCGCACCACGCTCGCCGCGGTCGCGCACGCGGCCGGGGTCTCGGTGCCGACCGTCTCGCGGGTGCTCAACGGCGGCCCGGGGGTCGCGACGGCGACCCGCCGCCGGGTCGAGATCATGCTGCGGCGGTACGGGTACCAGCGCCGCGCCTCCCCCGGCCTGGTGGCCACGGTCTTCGACGACCTGTCCTGCCCGTGGGCCGTCGAGCTGCTCCGCGGCGTCGAGGAGGTCACGAGCACCACCGGCACCGGCATGCTCGTCGCCTCGGCCACCCACGCCGTCGCCGCGTGCCGCCGCTGGGCCACCGGCACCGCGCCCGCACCGGTGCGCGCGGTCATCGCGGTCAACGTGGACCTGCCGCCGCCCACGCGCGCCGAGCTGCGCCGGCTCGGCATCGCCCTGGTGGTCGTGGACCCGGCCCGCGACACGGTCACCGGTGTGCCCACCATCGGCGCGACGAACTGGGCCGGCGGGGTCAGCGCCGCCGAGCACCTGATCACCCTCGGACACCGCCGGATCGCCTGCGTCACCGGCCCGCCCGACGTGCTGTGCAGCCGGGCGCGGCTGGCGGGCTTCCGCGCGGGGCTCGAGGCGGCGGGCATCGCCTCGGACCCGACCCTGGTCCGCGACGGGGACTTCGGGCACCGCTCGGGGTACGCCGCGGCGGCCGACCTGTTCGACGGTGGCGCGCGGCCGACGGCGGTCTTCGCCGCCAGTGACACGATGGCGTTCGGCGTGTGCGAGGCGGCACGCCGGCGCGGGATGCGGGTGCCGGAGGACCTCAGCGTGGTCGGCTTCGACGACATCCCGGAGGCCCGGCTCGGGGCGCCGCCGCTGACCACCGTGCGGCAGCCGCTGGCGGAGATGGGCGCGCTCGCCGCGCGTACGGCCCTTGCCCCGGCCGGACCCGCG
>CAKUMG010000475.1 GCA_934667465.1 uncultured Actinoplanes sp.
AGCGCCGTGGCGACCAGCTGGGAACCCTCGTCCTGGACGTGGGCGCGGCCCTCGCGGATGGCGGCCAGCTCGGACGGCGAGCCGCCGTGGCTGAGATAGACCGAGTACGGCGAGAACGCGCCCGGCACGCCGCCCACCTCGTCGGCCAGCTCGACCGCGTCGGCGCGGCCCGGGCGGGCGCACAGGTGCACGGTCGGCGGCTGGTTGTCCTCGATCAGCAGCCGGGCCGTGTCGTCCAGGTCGCCGCCGAGGGCCTCGGAGAAGGACCGGATGATCCACTCGGGGTGGTTGTGCGTGACCGCGAGGTTCGCGATCGGGTTCTCGTCGTAGTCCGGCGTGATCTTGGCGAGCCAGTCGTCGAGGCTGGTCTCGGAGATGCCGCGCATGACCGCGTTCGCGAAGCCGGACGCGGCGGGGGCGACCGAGCGGACCAGGTCCACCGTCTGGTTGACCGCCGCATGCGAGGGCACCCGGGTGAACAGCAGCTGGTAGGCGCCCAGCCGCAGCGCGTCGCGGGCCGGCGGGTCGATCCGGGCCACGTCGCGCCCGGCCGCGTCCGCGATGATCAGGTCGAGGGTGCCCAGGGCGCGCAGGGTGCCGTAGGTCAGCTCGGTCGCGAACGCCGCGTCCCGGCCGTGCAGGCCCAGGTCACGCAGGATCTCGGAGAGGGCGAGGTTGCCGTACGCGTCGTCGCGGTGCACGGCCGCGATCGCCTCGTAGGCGGCCTGGCGCGCGGGGTCCGACGGCGGGCGCCCGGCGCGCGGGGCCCGCCCCGACCGGGAGTCGCGGTCGTAACCGGGGCCGGAGGGACGGCGCGGCCGGCCCGTGTTGTGCGGACGGTCGGCACGGTGCTCTGGGCTCACTGGAACTGCTCCCCGGGGTTGAGCCGCAAGCCGCGGGCCCAGTCGACGGCGGACATGGCTTTCTTGCCGGCGGCACGGACCTCACCCAGGATGACCGGGGTGGTCGCCGTGCCGACGAGGACCTGGGTGCGCTCGGCGAGCAGCTCCCCCGGCTTCAGGGCGGTGGCGTTGGCGATCGGGCGGACCGGGCCGAGTTTGACCCGCTCGTCACGGAAAGTGCTCCAGGCGCCGGGCGCCGGGGTGCACGCCCGGATCCGCCGGTCGACGGCGAACGCGGGGTCGCCCCAGCGCACCCGCGCGTCCTCGACCGAGATCTTGGGCGCCAGGGACACCCCGTCGGCGGGCTGCGGGTGGGCCCGGGCGGTGCCGGCCTCGATCGCGTCGAGCACCGCGACGAGCAGCCCGGCACCCTCGGTCGCGAGGCGGCCCAGCAGGTCACCGGAGGTGTCGACGGGCCGGACGGTCTCGGTCAGCGTGCCGTAGACCGGGCCGGTGTCCATGCCGGCCTCGAGCGCGAACACGCTGGCACCGGTGACCTCGTCGCCGTGCAGGACGGCGTGCTGCACGGGAGCCGCCCCGCGCCACGCGGGCAGCAGCGAGAAGTGCAGGTTGACCCAGCCGTGCCGCGGGATCTCCAGCGCGGACGGCGGGACCAGGGCGCCGTAGGCGACGACCGGCACGCAGTCGGGCGCGATCTCCCGCAGCCGCTCCTGGAACTCCGGGTCGCGCGGCTTGGCGGGCGTGAGCACCTCGATGCCCCGCTCGTCGGCCCACGCCCCGGCGGGCGAGCGGACCAGGCGGCGGCCCCGGCCCGCGGGGGCGTCGGGGCGGGTGACGACGGCGGCCAGCTCGTGCGACGAGGCGGCGAGCGCGTCCAGCGACGGCAGGGTGACCTCCGGCGTACCGGCGAAGACCAGGCGCATCAGCTCACCGGCCCAGACCGAAGAGGCCGCGGCCGTGCGGGCTGGTCTTGACCACCGGCGGCCGGCCCGCGTCGTACCACGGGGCGGAGCGGATCTGCTTCATGGCGTCCTTGCGGGCGGCGGTGTCGAGGCGGTCGAGGAACAGCACCCCGTCGAGGTGGTCGGTCTCGTGCTGCACGCAGCGCGCCATCAGCCCCGTGCCGACCAGCCGGACCGGGTCGCCGTGCTCGTTGAAGCCGTCGGCGACCACGTTCTGCCGGCGCTTGGTGTCGACGTAGACGCCGGGGATCGACAGGCAGCCCTCGTTGCCGTCCTGCTCCTCCTCGTCGGGGAAGTGCAGGACCGGGTTGACGATGTGCCCGACCACGTCGTCGACGTCGAAGGCGAACACCCGCAGCCCCACGCCGAGCTGCGGCGCGGCCAGGCCGGCGCCGCCCTCGTCGCGCATCGTGTCGGTGAGATCCTTGACGAGCGTCCGCAGCTCCTTGTCGAAGTCGGTGACCGGGTCGGCCTGCGTGCGCAGCACCGGGTCGCCGAAGAGGCGGATGGGCTGGACGGTCACTCGATCGTGCTCCTGACTGGCGTGCGGGGCGTTCTGCACCCCCTAGTCTACGGAGTTGCCCCGCGCGGCGACCGGCAGCGTCACCCGGCTCACAGCGTGACCGGCAGCGTCGCCCAGCCGCGCAGCGTCAGCCGCTCGCGCGACCGCGGCTCCCCGGCCGGTGCGATCCCGGGGAAGCGCCGCACCAGCGCCGGCAGCGCCACCTGCGCCTCGAGCCGGGCCAGCGGCGCACCGAGGCAGTAGTGCGCCCCGGCCCCGAACGACAGCGGCGCGTTGTCCGGGCGCCGCGGATCGAACCGGTCCGGGTCCGCGAAGCGAGCAGGATCACGGTTCGCGGCGCCCAGCAACAGCAGCATCTCGCTCCCCTCGGGCACCGGCACCCCGGCCACCACCAGGCCCGGGCCCGCGAACCGCTCGGTCAGCTGCACCGGGGAGTCGTGGCGCAGGCTCTCCTCGACGAACGCCGGGGCGTCGCGCAGCACCTCCGCGCGCAGCTCCGCCGAGCGCGCCAGCTCGTGCACCCCGTTGGCGAGCAGGTTCGTCGTCGTCTCGAACCCGGCCACCAGCAGCAGCGCCAGGTTGCCCAGCAGCTCGTCGGCGCTGAGCCGCTCCCCGTCCGCCTCGTGCGCCGCGACCAGCGCGCTCACCAGGTCGTCCCGCGGCTCCTGCCGGCGCAGCGCGATCATCGCCGCGAAGTACTCCTCCAGCTCGCAGGCGGCCGCGTGCGCCGCCCGGGCCTGCCGCTCGTCGAAGCGCACCTCCAGCACCGCGGTCAGCGCCTCGGCGAGCCGCCGGAACAGCATCCGGTCGGAGGCGGGCACGCCCAGCAGCGCGCAGATCACCCCGATCGGCAGCGGGTACGCGAAGTGGGCCACCACGTCCGTCCCGCCGCCCGACGCCCGCGCCTCCAGCTCGTCGAGCGCGTCGGCGACCTGCGCCTCGATCACCGCGCGCAGCCGCTCCACCCGCCGCGCCGTGAACACCCCGGAGGCGAGCCGCCGCATCGACGTGTGGTGCGGGGCGTTGGTGCGCAGCATCGAGTCCACGAACAGCGCGACGCCCTTGTTCTCCCGCCAGTCGTCCCAGAACGAGTCCAGCCGGGCGGCGTCGAACACCCGCGAGCCCGGATTGCGCAGCAGCGAGTCCACCGCGGCGTAGCCGGTGACGAAGTAGGCCCCGCCCTGCCCGACGACCGGACCCGCCGCGCGCAGCGCCGCGTACGCGGAGTAGGGCTCGTCACCGGCGGCGGGCGAGAGCAGCGTATTGATCGCGGCGGCAGCATCCATCAATCCATTGTGCTGGCGGCTTCAACCTCCGGTTCATCTGGCACCCCTAGCGTCGATGATCATGAGACGCAACGTCACCCGGGTGGCCGTGGCCGCCCTCCTGATCGCCGGCGCGGGCCTGGTCTCCGCCCCGTCGTCCGCGCACGGCCCGTCGGCGCCCACCCTCACCGGCTTCGCCTCGCTGCCGGCCCTGACCTTCGTGCCCGGCAGCGACCCGTCCGGCGCCGCCCTCGGCACCGCGCCCGTCAACGGCATCGCGGCACCCTGGGACGACCAGCCGGTGCAGGGCTTCTCCGGCGTCCTGGCCAACGGCGACGACACCTACGACGTGCTGAGCGACAACGGCTTCGGCACCAAGGCCAACAGCGGCGACTTCCTGCTCCGCATCCAGAAGATCGCCCCGGTCCCGCAGACCGGCAAGGTCGACGTCATCGGCGGCATCACGCGGACCGACCCGGGCCGCAAGGTCCCGTTCGCGCTGACGCGGGCGGACCGCGTCCTCACCGGCAGCGACTTCGACCCCGAGTCGATCGTCCGCGCCGGCGACGGCACCCTCTGGATCGGCGACGAGTTCGGTCCTTACCTGCTGCACTTCGACCGCGGCGGCAAACTGCTGCAGGCACCGATCGCTCTGCCCGGCGTCTTCGCACCGGAGAACCCCGCCGGCACCGCCAACCTCGGCAGCAGCAAGGGCTTCGAGGGCATGGCCCACTCCCCCGACGGCCGCTACCTCTACCCGCTGCTGGAGGGCTCCGTCGCCGGCGACAAGCCCGGTGACCTGCGCTTCAACGAGTTCGACACCCGGCGCGGCGGCTACACCGGCAAACGCTGGACCTATCGCCTGGAGTCGCCCGCGAACGCCATCGGCGACGCCATCCCGGTCGACGCGAACCGCTTCCTGATCATCGAGCGGGACGGCAACCAGGGCGACGCGTCGGTCGTCAAGCGCATCTATCTCGCGGACCGCCGCGACCGGAACAAGGACGGCGTCATGGACAAGACGCTCGTCGTCGACCTGCTGAATATCGCCAACCCGAAGCGCCTGGGCGGTTTCGGCAAGACGTTCCGCTTCCCGTTCCTGACCATCGAGGACGTCGCGCTGCTCTCCGGCGACACCATCGCGGTGCTCAACGACAACAACTTCCCCGGATCGGCCGGCCGCACCCCGAACGTCGCCGACAACAACGAATTCATCACCATCAAGCTGCCGAAGTCGCTCAACCCGGACCCGCGCGTCCTGCCGGGCCGCTGATCCCGCTGCGGACCGCAACCCGCTGACTCGCCGCCGGCTCCCTGCCGCGGAACGTCTTCTCACGGTACGCACGACACGCCCACGCCGCGGAGAGCTTCCGCGGCCGCTCGCGCCCGTGTTCTCCGCGCGATCCGCCCGGATGGTCACGCCTTTGCCGCGACCATCCGGGCGGAGCTGCCGGGTCGGCATCACAGCAGCTCCGCGGGGTCGACCTGGATGCGCACCGGCAGCGTGGCCTTGCGCGCGCTCCGGACTCCCGCCGCCTCGTGCAGCGCGCGGGCCAGCACGGCGGCGCGCCCGCGCGGCACCCGGACCAACATGCGCTCCTGGTCGTCGGCCGCCGGGACGGGGCCCAGGATCTCGGCGTCGTCGGGCAGCCGCGCCGCGTCGAGCAACTCGGCGACGGCCTCCGCCCGGCCGGTAAGGCTCACGAAGCGGGCGGCCGGCGGGAACGCCAGCTCGCGCCGCTCGGACAGCTCGCGGGCGGCGAACCAGCCGGGGTCCCAGCGCAGCAGCGCCTGCACGGGCGCGAGCGAGCCGTCGGCCACCACCACGACCCGGCCGCCCCGGCGCGCGGGCCGGCCCAGC
>CAKUMG010000476.1 GCA_934667465.1 uncultured Actinoplanes sp.
GCGCGAAGTAGGCCGCGTCGTAGGCCGCCCCGAGCACGCACAGCTCGAGTTCGCCCTGGGTGAGGTGGCCCTGTTCGAGCAGCAGCGGCCCCGCGCCGCCGCGGGAGGCGCCCGTGTCGAGCGCCGCCTGCCAGGTACGCGCGGCGAGCCGGCCGGACACGGTGAGTAGCTCGCCGACGCCCGGGGCCGCGGCCGACTCGGCATACGTGACCAGGCCTTCCGTCAGATAGACCGTGCCGCCCGGCAGGCCGCCGACGATCAGGGCACCGGTCCGCCGGTCGCCGGCCGCCTGCGTCAGCAGGCGCGCGGCTGTGGCGGACTTCGGGGGCGTCACGGCGGCTCCTTCCGGGGCTTGGTCAGGTGGCGGTGAGGTCGTCGGCCAGGTTCTGCATGCGGCGCCGGGCCATGGCGAGGTTGCCGCGGACCCGGTCCAGCCACAGGTAGAGCACCAGCCGGCTGTCGAAGTCGGTACGGACGAGCCGCAGCAGGTGGTAGCCCCCCGCGGTCGTGATGATCAGGTCCTCGAGCAGGTCGTGCGGGACCGCCGAGACGAACAGCGACCGGCTCTGCGCCGCCTGGACGACGTCGGCGGTCCCGGCCGCGGCGGCCTCGTGGTCCTCGTTGGGTGCGGCTCCGGTCGTCGCGACCGGGAGCCCGGTGGTGTAGTCGACGATGCTGGCCCCGAGCGCGCCGGGGATCGTCATGGCCTCCTGCAGACAGTTCTCGACCCCGGGCACATCTCTCCTCGCCGCGAGTGATGTCCCCGCCGGCGCCCGGTACGCCCCGGCGGTTCGGGTGGTTCGGTCACGTTACGAGCGGATCTTGCTTGCCCCGCCGTCACAATGGGCCATCCTGCGGCCACGCTGTGATCTCGTGTCGCACCCGGTGTGCGTCATGGTTCTCGATGCGCGGCCAGTGGCCGGGAAGGGCCACCGACGGACCCCGTGTGCGTCGCCGTCCGGTGGCGGCGCGGCCGCTTCGGCGTAACATGATCGTCACTTTCGATGGCGTCTCCGGGAGGTCCGCACCATGCCCAGCACCTGGGAGCAAGTCGTCATCGACGCCGAGGATCCGGCCCGGCTGGCGCGCTGGTGGGCCGAGGCGCTCGGCTACCGGATCACGCACGAGGACCCGGCGGCGGTGGCCGTGCGGCGCACCCCGGACAGCCTGCCGGTGCTGCTGTTCGTGCCGGTGCCCGACGCGAAGACGGTCAAGAACCGGCTCCACCTCGACCTGCGCCCGGACGACCAGGAGGCGGAGGTGGAGCGCCTGGTCGACATGGGCGCCCGGCCCGCCGACGTCGGCCAGTCCGACGCCGGCTGGGTGGTCCTCGCCGATCCCGAGGGTAACGAGTTCTGCGTGCTCGAGTCGGCGCCCGCGCGTACGGTCTAGCCTTGATCCATGCCGCAGGACAGCGCACGCTTCGTCGCGGAGCCCGCGAAGGACAGCGGCTACGGGCGCACCCAGTTCGAGCGTGACCGTGCCCGGGTGCTGCACTCGGCCGGCTTCCGGCGGCTCGCCACCAAGACCCAGGTGCACACCGCCGGCTCCGACGACTTCCTGCGCACCCGGCTGACCCACTCGCTCGAGGTGGCGCAGATCTCCCGCGAGATGGGCGCGCGGCTCGGCTGCGACCCGGACGTGGTCGACGTCGCCGGCCTGGCCCACGACCTCGGGCACCCGCCGTTCGGCCACAACGGCGAGGACGCGCTCGACGCCGTGGCCGCGTCGTGCGGCGGGTTCGAGGGCAACGCGCAGACCCTGCGGGTGCTCACCCGCCTCGAGGCCAAGGTCGCCGGTGCCGGGCTCAACCTCACCCGGGCCTCGCTCGACGCCGCCTGCAAATACCCGTGGCAGCGGCGCCCGGGGACACGCAAATTCGGGGTGTACGCGGACGACCTGCCCGTCTTCGCGTGGATCCGGGCCACCGCGCCGGCCGGTGAGCGCCGCTGCCTGGAGGCCCAGGTCATGGACTGGGCCGACGACGTGGCCTATTCCGTGCACGATGTCGAGGACGGCATCCATGGCGGCTACGTGCGGCTGGGCCCGCTGCTGGCCGACGCGGACGAGCGCGCCGAGCTCTGCGCCGACGTGGCCGCGACCTACTCCGACGAGAGCCCCGAGGCCCTCGTCGAGGCGCTCGACCTGCTGCTCGCCGACGAGGTCGTGATCGCGGCGGCGGAGCACGACGGCTCCTACCGGGCCCAGGCCGCCCTCAAGCGCATGACCAGCGTGCTGACCGGCCGGTTCGTGGCCTCCGCCGTCGGCGCGACCAGCAGCCGGCACGGCACCGAGCCGGTCCGCCGCTACGCCGCCGACCTCGTCGTCCCGCCCACTGTCCGCAACCAGTGCGCACTGCTCAAGGGCATGGCGCTGCGCTACGTGATGCGCTCGCCGGGCGCCGGCGCGCGCTACGAGCGGCAGCGCGAGATCCTCACCACACTGGTGGAGGCGCTGTGCCGCCGCGCCCCGGACCGGCTGGAGCCGCTCTTCGCCGAGATGTGGCACGCCGCGGGCGACGACGCCGCCCGGTTGCGGGTGATCGTCGACCAGGTGGCCTCGCTCACCGACCCGGCCGCGGTCGCCTGGCACGCCGAGCTGGTCTGAGCCGCGGGGCCGGTCCGCGCAGCGGCGGCCGGACCCTCGTGGCGGATGGCCGGGAGCGCGAGGCAGTATGTAGCGGTGGCGGGCAGGGTCAAGGACGAGGACATCGCGCTGGTCCGTGACCGGACCTCGATCGCGGACATCATCAGCGAGACGGTGACGCTGCGCTCGGCGGGCGGCGGCAACCTCAAGGGGCTGTGCCCCTTCCACGACGAGAAGTCCCCGTCGTTCAACGTCTCTCCGGCCCGCAATGTGTGGTTCTGCTTCGGCTGCGGCGCGGGTGGCGACGCGATCAAGTTCCTGATGGACGCCGAGCACCTCACGTTCGTGGAGTCGCTCGAGCGGCTCGCGGGCAAGGCCGGCATTCAGCTGCGCTACGACGAGGACGTCAACCGCAACGGCGGGCAGCAGCAGCGGCAGCAGCAGGCGGGGCAGAAACAGCGGCTGATCGCGGCGCACGCGGAGGCGACCGCGTTCTATCGCGACCAGCTCGGCAGGGCCGGGGCGCGCAAGGCACGGGAGTTCCTCGCCGAGCGGGGGTTCGGCCGCGACGCCGCCGACAAGTACGGCTGCGGGTTCGCGCCCGACGCGTGGGACCTGCTCAGCAAGCACCTGCTGCAGAAGGGGTTCAGCCGGGAGGACCTGATCACCGGCGGGCTCGCGAAGGAGGCGCGCTCCGGGTCGCTGATCGACCGGTTCCGGCGCCGGCTGCTGTGGCCGATCCGGGATCTCTCCGGCGAGGTGATCGGGTTCGGCGCGCGCAAGCTGTTCGACGACGACGACGGCCCCAAATACCTCAACACGCCCGAGTCGCCGCTCTACAAGAAGTCGCACGTGCTCTACGGCATCGACCACGCCAAGCGGGAGATCGCCAAGCGGGGCCGGGCGGTCATCGTCGAGGGCTACACCGACGTGATGGCCTGCCACGAGGCGGGCGAGCCGACGGCCGTCGCCACCTGCGGCACGTCGTTCGGCGTGGACCACATCGGCGTGCTGCGGCGGCTGCTGATGGACAGCGACAGCTTCACCGGCGAGATCATCTACACGTTCGACGGCGACGCGGCCGGGCAGAAGGCCGCGCTGCGCGCGTTCGAGGAGGATCAGCGCTTCGTCGGGCGTACGTTCATCGCGGTCTCGCCCGGCAACATGGACCCGTGCGAGCTCCGGCTGGCCCGCGGCGACCTGGCCGTGCGCGACATGATCGCCGGCCGCGAGCCGCTGGTGGACTTCGCGCTGCGGCACACGATCTCCCGCTTCGACCTGGACACCGTCGAGGGCCGGGTCGAGGCCATGCGCAAGGCAGCACCGCTGGTCGCCAAGATCAAGGACCGCGAGAAGCGCCCCGAGTACGCACGCAAGCTCGCCGGCGACCTCGGCATGGAGCTCGAGCCGGTGCAGCGCGCGGTGGCGCAGGCCATGGCCCCCGACGCGCCCGTGGCCGCGCGGCGCCAGGAGGCCGCGGAGAGCCCGCAGCGCCGGGTCGAGCGGGAGAGCCTCAAGCTGGCGCTGCAGCAGCCGGTGCTGTGCGGGCCGATGTTCGACACCATCGAACCTGATTCGTACGCGGATCCCGTGCTCCGCTCGGTCCGCGCGGCCGTCGCGGCGGCCGGCGGCACCGCGTCCGCGACCGGCGGCGCGGTGTGGATCGAGGCGGTCCGCGACTGCTGCGACGACCTGGGCGCCAAGGCCCTGGTCGGCGAGCTGGCCGTCGAGCCGCTCTACGTCGACGGCGAGCCCGACCTGCGCTATGTGCAGGTGACGGCGGCCCGGCTGCAGGCGAGCACGGTGACGCGCCGGATCAAGGACCTGAAGTCCAAGGTGCAGCGGCTCAACCCGGTCGCGCACAAGGACGAATACCTCGCCCTCGCGGGTGAGCTCTTCTCGCTGGAACAGCAAGCCCGTGCGCTCCGAGACCAGGCAGCAGGTGCGTTGTGAGCCTTTTCCGCCGTCGCCCGAAGCTCCCCGCGGACAAGACCCCGCCGCTGGAGAGCGAGGAGCGGGTGCTGTGCTGGTCCGCCACCGCCGACGGGCAGGTGCTGGTCGCCACGAACCGGGGCCTGTGGCTGCCGGGCGGGCGGCGGCTCGGCTGGCACGAGATCCACAAGGCGGCGTGGTCGGGGCGCGAGCTGGTGCTCACCGCCGCCGAGGTGGCGCACGAGCGGCCCGGCTACAGCGTGCTGGTGGACGCCCCCGCCGGCGGCTATCTGCTGCTGGAGCCGGGGGAGCTGCCCGATCAGGTGCGTACGCGGGTCACGCGCTCGGTCGCCTACACGTCGCACCACCACCTGCCCCCGAACGGCGGGGTCCGGGTGGTCGCGCGCCGGGTCAGCGGGGTCGACGGGCTGACCTGGTCGGTGCGCTACGACGCGAAGACGGCCGTCGATGCCGATCCGATCGTGGAGGCGACCGACCAGCTGGTGGCCTCGGCTCAGGAGGCGACCGCGCCGCCGGCCTGAAGTGCGGCGTAGCCGCTTCTTGGAAAGTTGTCGTACCTCCTCGGTAGGTTCGGCTGCGTGGCACTCATCGAGGCACGCGGGCTGGTGAAGCGGTTCGGCGACTTCGTCGCGGTGGACGGCATCGACGTCGAGGTGCGCCGGGGCGAGGCGTTCGGGTTCCTGGGTCCCAACGGGGCCGGCAAGAGCTCGACCATGCGCATGATCGGGTGCGTCTCCCCGCCCAGCGGCGGCGAGCTGCGCATCCTCGGGCGCGATCCGCGGCGCGACGGCCCCGCGATCCGGGCCCGGCTGGGCGTCTGCCCCCAGCTCGACAACCTCGACGTCGAGCTGACCGTGCGGGAAAACCTGACGACGTATGCCCGCTTCTTCGGCATCCCCCGCCGGGAGGCCCGCCGCCGCGCCGACGAGCT
>CAKUMG010000477.1 GCA_934667465.1 uncultured Actinoplanes sp.
GGTGACCGCCCCACCGGCGACCGCACCTACGGTGACCGCCCCACCGGCGACCGCACCTACGGTGACCGCCCCACCGGCGACCGCACCTACGGTGACCGCCCCACCGGTGACCGTGCGTACGGCGACCGTTCGGCCCGCAACTTCGGCGACCGCCCGGCCGGCGGCTACCGCCGCGAGGGTGGCCACAACGACCGCAACGACCGCCGTGACCAGGGCGGCAACCGTTTCCAGAGCGGCCGCCCGGCGCACACCCACTGACGGGTGACCCACGGTAGTTGAGACACACGGAACGCCCCCGGCATCTGCCGGGGGCGTTTTCCGTGGAAGTACTGGTTCCCGGCGGCCGGGGCGGGTATCGATAGAGCATGGCTGCTCTGCCCACGTCCCTCTTCTGGGAGCGCCGAGACCACCCCGGCAGCGAGCACGCCCTCGTCCAGCAGACGGGCACCGGGTTCCTCGCCCGGGGCACGGCGCTGGCCGTCGATCCGGTCGCCTACACCGCCCGCTACGAGCTGCGCACCGACGCGGGGTGGGCCACGACCTCGCTGGAGGTCAGCAGCGAGGGCGCGGGCTGGCGGCGTACGGTCAAGTTGGAAGCCGGCGGCGGAGGGTGGCGGGTGACCACCGCGGAGCAGGGCGATCTGGACGCAGCGCTGGCTGCCAGCGGGCACGCCGCCGCGGGGATGGCGGGCACCGCGGACCCCGACCGGCTGATCGGGGCGTACGACGTCGATCTGACCGGTTCGCCGCTGACGAACACGCTGCCGGTCCGCCGGCTGGGGCTGCTCGGGGCGGAGTCCGGCACCGCGCACCGGATCAGCGTCGCGTGGGTGCTGCTGCCCAGCCTGGAGGTGATCCAGGCGGATCAGATCTACACCTCGCTCGGCGACGGCAAGATCCGCTTCGCGAACGAGACCTTCAGCGCCGATCTGACCGTCGACGACCAGGGTTTCATCACCGACTACCCCGGCCTGGCCGAGCGGAGATGACCGGCCGGCCTGGCCGAGCGGAGATGACCGGCCGGCCTGGCGGAGCGGAGATGACCGGCGGCCGGCCCGGCGGAGCGGAGATGGCCGACGGGACAGCCGGCGCGCGGGTCAGGCGTTGTCGCGGATCCAGGCGACGCAGGTCTTGTCGACGGTGCTGAACGGCCGCCCGAAGGCCTCCTGTGAGGCCGGTTCGAGGTCCTTCTCCTCGCGCAGGTAGAGCCGGACGAACGTGAAGAGCGCCTTCTGCCCGTACTTCTTGGCGAGGCAGTCGGCGGCGAAGTGCCCGAAGCCGTAGAACGCGTCGCCCTCCTCCTCGCGGGCGTCGGAGGACATCGCCCCGGCCGCGATCGTGGTGGGTGCGTCGTCGCCGCGGACGATCTCGCGGACCGACGTGCGCCGCCAGCTGGAGGTGGCCGGCTGTGGGTACCACCCGATGTATTCGGCGATGCCCTCCTTGAGCCACATGTCGCCCTGGCCCCACTCCTTGCGGTGCAGCGTGCCGATCGTGACCACGTGGGCGAGCTCGTGCTGCACGGTGGTCTCCAGCAGGCGCCGGTGCCTGCGCAGCTCGTCCATGTTGAGCACGACGTCCATGCCGCTCTCGCCGAGCGGGACGGCGTAGCCGACGACCCACTTGTCGTCGATGCCGCCGAACCAGCTCTTCCACTCCTTGGTGCCGGCGAGGTAGATGCGATAGCGCTGCTGCGGGTTGCCGACGAGCGCGGCGAAGCGGTCGTTGACCTTCGCGGCGGCCTCGGCGATCGGCTGGACCTCCGCGAAGTGCTTCTTCTGGCCGGGCAGGGCGGCGAGGGTGACCCGCTCGCCCTGGGAGAAGACGAGGCCCCCGGCATCCCACGGCGCCGGCTGGAACGTGTCGTCGGTGCGCTCGGTGGACGAGGAGGTGAGCACCCACCGGCCGCCGACCGGCTCGAGCCTCACCTTGTGCACCGTCATGGGCCCCACGTCGGGGTCGTCGCAGGCGTTGTCCCGCAGGCAGTAGTAGATCCGGGCCCGCGCGGTGATCCGGGTGGCGGTGTCGTCGCCGGTGTTGTCGGTGACCAGGTCGTAGTCGAAGCGCGCGACGCCGAGCGAGCGCAGCGAGCGGAACATCGCCCCGTAGCGCGCGCGGAGCTTCTCCTGCTCGGGGTCGACGGCGGCCAGCCACGCCTGCTCGTCACCCGCGAGCAGGGCCTCCGCCTGCTCGTCGAGGGACGCGGAGGCGCCCTCGAGCGGGGTGAGCTTGCGGGGCGGCGCGGCCTCGGCCAGCGTGGGGAGCGGCTGCTGCCCGGCCACGAAGAGGACACCGCCGGCGGTCACCAGCGCGGCGACGAGCGCGAGCAGCCCCGCGATCAGCAGACCCCGGCGGCGGCGCCGCGGCGCGGGCGGCAGCGGGAGCGGCTGGGCGCCCGGCACCAGCACGACCGGCGGCATCTGGTACAGCTCGACCGGCGCGGGCGGGAGGTATTCGCCCGGGTAGGGCGCCCGCTGCTGCGGAACCCACGGCTGGGACGGCCCCGTCGGACCCGGCCAGGCGGCCGGTGGGGTGCTGACATCCTCGCCGTCATCGGGCACGGGCGCTCCTCGAACGTGAATCCGTTTGCGCCTGCGATCCTCCCATGGATCAGCCGGGCCCGGACCCCCGCTCCGTCAGCTCCGGCGCGAACCGGCCGGTGGCCAGGAAGTCCTTGATCGTGGCGAGCGGCCCGTCGAGCGCAAGCCCCTGCTCCGCGACCCAGGCGTCCGAGTAGTACGTGTCCGCGTACCGCTCGCCGCCGTCGCAGATCAGCGAGACCACCGATCCCGTACGCCCCTCGGCGCGCATCTCGGCGATCAGCCCGAACACCCCCCACAGGTTCGTGCCCGTGGATCCGCCGACCCGCCGGCCCAGCACCGCCGAGCCCGCGCGCATGGCCGCGATGCTGGCGGCGTCCGGCACCTGGATCATGCGGTCGACGACGGCGGGCAGGAACGAGGCCTCGACGCGCGGCCGGCCGATCCCCTCGATGCGCGAGCCGCGCCCGGTCGAGAGGGTCCAGTCCTGGCTCTCGTACGCGGGCCAGAACGCCGAGCCCTCCGGGTCCACCACGCACAGCTTGGTGTCGAGGCGCTTGTAGCGCGCATAGCGCCCGATCGTCGCGCTCGTGCCGCCGGTGCCCGCGCCGACCACGACCCAGCTCGGCACCGGGAAGCGCTCCAGGCCCAGCTGCGCGTAGATGGACTCCGCGATGTTGTTGTTGCCGCGCCAGTCGGTGGCCCGCTCGGCGTAGGTGAACTGGTCCATGAAGTGCCCGCCCAGGTCGTCGGCGAGCCGCCGGGCCGTGGCGACGACCGTCGTCGGGTCCGCGACCAGGTGGCACTTGCCGCCCTGGAACTCGATCAGCGAGACCTTCTCCGGCGACGTGGTGGCCGGCATGACCGCGATGAAGTCCAGGCCCAGCATCCGGGCGAAGTACGCCTCGCTCACCGCCGTGGAGCCGGACGACGCCTCGACGATCGTGGTGTCCGGGCCGATCCAGCCGTTGCAGAGGGCGTACAGGAAGAGCGAGCGCGCCAGGCGGTGCTTGAGCGAGCCGGTCGGGTGCGACGACTCGTCCTTGAGATAGAGGTCGATCCCCCACTGCACGGGCAGCGGGAACGGGAGCAGGTGGGTGTCCGCCGAGCGGTTGGCGTCGGCCTCCACCACGGCGATGGCGTCGCTGGTCCACTGCCGCACTGCGGTGTCACATCGGTCGAATTGCATGCTCAGTTCCCCGCCGGGTCGCGGCCGGCCTGCGGCCGGTTCTCCCACTTGGTGGACAGCGCGATCGCCGTCCGGGTGGACGCCACCCCGGGCGTCCGGTTGATCCGCACGATCAGCTGCTCCAGCTCGGCGATCGTGCCCACCCGCACGGTGAGCTGGTAGGACTCCACGCCCGCCATGAAGTAGCACGACTCGATCTCCGGCATCGTACGCAGCGCGGCGAGCACGTCGTCGGTGTCCGCCCCGGAGTCCTCGATGATGCCGATCAGTGCCGTCACGCCGAGCCCCACGGACTCGGGCTCGATCTCCGCACGGTACGCCCGGATCGTCCCGGCGGTCTCGAGCTTCCCCACCCGCTCGTGCACCGCGGGGGCGGAGAGGCCCACCTGTCGGGCCAGCTCGGCGTAGGACGAGCGGGCGTTGTCCCGGAGCAGGCCGATGAGCCGCAGGTCGATGGCGTCCATGAGTGCAAAGGTTAGTGTGAGCCCGGGTCGGTGTTCACGCCCGGTAGTGGACGGCGAGCGCCCGGGCCGACAAGGATAGAAGACAACGTGGCAATCGGGGCTTTTTCCGCATTTCAGCGACTTGCGGATTTGGCCGATGCTCTAATGGCTTTACGTCCCGATCGAGCACGCCGACACGCACCGTGACCACCGGCGCTCCACAACGAACCTGAGGAGAGGGCCGTGGACACAGGAGATCGACTGCTGACGCCCGGGGAGGTTGCCGCACTTTTCCGGGTCGACCCCAAGACCGTGACGCGCTGGGCAGCCGCCGGCCGCATCGGCAGCATCCGGACTCCGGGTGGCCACCGCCGGTTCCGCGAGTCGGAGGTCCGGGCGCTCCTCGAGGGTGAGGGCGCCGCGGTCGTGGAGGAGATGCGGGAGGACGACGCGGCGAACCGGCCGCGCAACGCCGGCCCGTCGAACCCGGGCGGTGGCTACGGCCCGCCCAACGGCCTACGCTGACCGGGCACCGCCACCCAGCTCGCCGCGCCACCGCGTGAACAGGTCGTGCGGCACACCGAGGGCGTCGAGCACCTTCCCCGCCACGAAGTCCACCAGCTGCCGTGCCGTGGCCTCCGCGCCCGCGCCGTAGAAGCCGGGCGACGCCGGGAGCACGACCGCCCCGGCGTCGATGAGGGCGATCTGGTGCTCCAGATGGCTGCGCGTCACCGGCGTCTCGCGGGGGACGACGACCGTACGGCGGCGCTCCTTGAGGTTGACCTCGGCGGCCCGTTGCAGCAAATCCTTGGAGAGCCCGATCGCGATGCCGGCACACGCCGCCGTGCTCGCCGGCACGACGGCCATGCCCTTCGCGGGATAGGAGCCGCTGCTCGGCCCCGCGGCGAGGTCGCTCGCCGGCCAGTACGCCAGGTCGGCGGCGCCGAGGTCCCGGCCGAGCCAGGCGGCGACGTCGTCCTTCCAGTGCGCGTCCCGCACGGTGGCGCCGGTCTCGTCCAGCAACGTCAGCCGGGCCGCCTTGGAGATCACCAGGTCGACCGCCTCACCGGCGTCGAGGAGCGCGCCGACGACGGCCGCGGCGTACGGCGTACCGGAGGCTCCTGAGACACCGACGATCCACGGGTTTCGCATACGTCAAGCATGCACCCGCCACGCGACGAAGATCAGCCGACCGACTCGGTGGCGGTGAACCAGGTGTCCTTATCCCCGGGGTCCGCGAACGTCAGCCCGTGCAACACCTTGAGCAGCTCGTCGTCGGACACGGCCCGGAAG
>CAKUMG010000478.1 GCA_934667465.1 uncultured Actinoplanes sp.
GGTGTGGCTGACGTATGCGGGGTGCTCCGGCCGGATCTCGACGGCGACCGGACGCGGATCGTCACCGTCGCCGACCCGCAGCACCGGCCCGGCGAAGCCCGCCGGCTCACCGCGAGTCAAGGCGGCACCGTCGGTCAGGGCGGACAGGTCACCGTCAGTGACGAATGCGGCCGGGCGGGACTCGGCGAGGAGCTGCCGGATGCGCTGGTCGGGGGCGAGAGGATCGATCGGGAGGTACGCGGCTCCGGACGCGAGCACCCCGAGCAGCGCGAGCATGGCATCGGGTGTGCGCCGCATCAGCACTGCCACCCTGTCCTCCGGCCCGATGCCGTGGGCGCGCAACGCGTTGGCGAGCCGGTTGACCCTGTCGGCGACCTCCCCGAACGTCCACTCGGCACCGTCGCCGACCAGCGCCACCGCGCCGGGATCGCGCTGCACCTGGTCGGCGAAGAGCTCGGGGAGCAGCAGGGTGTCCCCGTGGGTCGCGGTGTCGTTCCACGGGCCGAGGATGGTGGCGCGGGTCGCGGGTGAGGCGGACGGCAGGGCGGCCAGGGGCGCGTCCGGGGCGGCCACGAGGGCTTCGAGGGTGGCGGTGAGGAGGGCGCCCAGCTCGGCCGCCCGGTCGGCGGGGACCAGTTCGGGGCGGTGCTCGAGGATCAGGCGCAGGCCCGCCTCGGGCAGCACGGTCAGGGTCAGCGGATAGTGGGTCAGCGACTCGCCGGCCACGACCTGGACGTCGAGGCCGCCGGCGCGTTCGGCGGCGCGCAGCCCGGCCTCGTCGACCGGGAAGCTCTCGAAGACCAGCAGGGTGTCGAAGAGCTCGCGCTGCCCGGCCCAGCGCTGGATGTCGGCGAGCCCGGCGTGCCGGTGCTCGATCAGCGCGGCGGCCTCGGACTGCAGCCGGGCCAGGGTGGCGCGGACGGTGTCGGTGCGGGCGGTGCGGACCCGGACCGGGACGGTGTTGATGAGCAGGCCGAGCGTGGACTCCGCGTCCGGGAACCCGGCGTCGCGGCCGGAGACGGTGGCGCCGAACACCACGTCGTCGCGGCCGGTGCTGCGGCCCAGCACCACGGCCCAGGCGAGCTGCAGGACCGTGTTGAGGGTGACCCCGATCGTCCGGGCCAGGGCGCGCAGGCCCGCCTCGAGGCCGGCGGGCAGCGGCAGGGGCAGCAGCTCGGCGGTGCCGCCGGGGCCGGTGTCCGGGCCGGCGAGCAGGGTCGGCCCGGGGAGGCCGGCGAGCGCCTGTTCCCAGGCCGTGCGGGCGGCGTCGTTGTCACGGACAGCGAGCCACTGCAGGTGCGCTCGGTGACCGCCGGGCGGCAGGTGACCGTCGGTGAGGCCCGCGTAGGTGGCGAAGAGTTCACGGGCAAGCAGCGGCACGGACCAGCCGTCGAGCAGCAGGTGATGGTTGGTGATCGCGAAGTGGTGGCCGCCGTCGGGCAGCGCGATCAGGTCGAAGCGGATCAGCGGCGGCGCGGTCAGGTCGAAGCGCGAAGTCCGGGCCCGGCGCAGCACCTCGGCGGCCCCGGGGGAAGCCGGCGCGGGCGAGGAGGACGGCGAGGAGGCGGCGACGCGGGTGTAGGTGAAGGCGACCGGCACGCCGGTGTGGATCAGCTGGACCGGCGAGCCGTCGTGCTGGGCGAAGGAGGCCCGCAGCACGGGATGCCGGTCCAAGACCCGCTGGGCGGCGTCACGCAGCCGGTCCGCATCGACCGGCCCGCCGCCGAGGTGCAGGGTCAGTTGCATCGTGTAGACGTCCGGCCCGCCGGTGTCCCACCCGGACAGGAAGATGATGCCCGCCTGCAACGGCGTCACGGGCAGCACCTCGGCGACACCGAGAGCGGTGCCGGAAGCGTCGCCGAGTGCGGCGTCGGCGTGCCGCCCCTGCCAGCGTTCGAGAGCCGCGCTGCCGTCCGAAGCGTCGGAAGAGGCGCTGCCGTCCAAAGCGTCGTCCGAGGCGACGCGCGTGCTGGCGATGCGGGCGAGCGCCGCCACCGTACGGTGCTCGAAGACGTCCCGAGGCTGCAGCGGCAGCCCGGCCTCCCGCGCCCGCGCAACCAGGCGGATCGACACGATGCTGTCCCCGCCGAGCTCGGTGAACCCCGCGTCGACCCCGACCGACTCGAGCCCCAGGACCTCGGCGAAGATCCGGGCCAGCACACGTTCGTCCGGCGTCCGTGGCGGCGAGTCCGTGCCCGCCAGCGCGGCCAGGTCCGGTGCGGGCAGCGCGCGCCGTTCCACCTTGCCGCTGGCGGTCAGCGGCAGCTCGCCGAGCGCGGTCAGGATCGCCGGCAGCTGGTGCTCGGCGAGGTGCCGCGCGGCATACTCGCGCACCGCGACCACATCCACGGACGGACCGACCAGGTATCCCACGACGCGGACCAGGCCGTCGGTGCCGGGGTGCATCGCGACGGCCGCGGCCGTGACGCCGGGCGCCGCGGCGAGGACCGCCTCGATCTCGGCGGGCTCGATCCGGAACCCGCGCACCTTCACCTGGTCGTCGGTGCGGCCCAGCAGGTCGAGGGACCCGTCGGCGCGGACCCGGACCAGGTCCCCGGTGCGGTAGAGGCGCGAGCCGGGCGGCCCGTACGGGTCGGCGACGAACCGTTCCGCGGTCAGCCCGGCCGCGGACGCGTAGCCCCGGCTCAGGCTGACCCCGGCCACGTAGAGCTCGCCCGCACCGTCGCGGGGCACCTCGCGCAGCCACGCGTCGAGCACCCGCAGCGTGGTCCCGCTGACCGGCGCACCGAGGGCACCGGAGTCCGCGGTGTCGCGGCGGTAGGTGCTGTCCCCGGACGCCTCGGAACAGCCGTACTGGTCGGCGATCCGGGCGCTGGACACGGCGCGCAGGGCGGTGGTGTGCGCGCGGGTGAGCGGCTCCCCGCTGGAGATCCAGAGGCGGACCGGGGCGAGCCGGTCGCGGCCCTGGTCGGCGAGGGCGCGCAGCAGGGTCGGCACGGCGGTGACCCGGGTGATCTCGTGCTTGCCGATCAGGTCGAGCAGCGCGAGGGCGTCGCGGCGCTCGTCGTCGTCGGCGAGCACCACGGGCACCCCGGCCGCGAACGCGCCGAGCAGCTCGGTGGTGCCGTCGACGAAGCCGATCGAGCTCTTGGCGAGCACCTTGTCCCCGGGCCCGGCCGGTTCCGCGCCCAGCCACCAGGACAGCCGGTTGGCGAGGCCGCGGCGGGTGCCCACGACGCCCTTGGGCAGGCCGGTGCTGCCCGAGGTGAACAGCACGTACGCGGCGTGTTCGGGCAGGGCCTCGCACGCGGGCGCATCGGTGGGCAGGGCATCCAACAAAGCGGCAGTCGAAGGGTCGGTGAGGCAGAGCTGCGGCACGTCGGAGTCGTAGGGCGCGGAGGTGAGCAGCAGCGCAGGGCGCGCGGTCGCGAGCATGTGCGCGCGGCGCGCAGCGGGATTGCGAAGATCGATCGGGAGGTACGCGGCACCGGCGCGCAGGACGGCCAGGAGCCCGACGACGAGGTCCGGGGTGTGCCCGGTGGCGAGCCCCACGACCGATTCCGGCCCGATCCCGCGGCGCTGGAGCGCGTGGGCGAGCTGGTTCGCTCGCGCGTCGAGGTCCGGGCTCGGATAGTCGCGGCCCTGCCACGTCAGCGTGGCCGGGGCCGGGAACGCGATGCTGCCCTCGGGGGTGCCGGTGAGGACGGCACGCAGACCGGCGCGCTCGGCCGGGGTGGCCAGGGCTATGTCCCGTACGGGGATCGAGGGGTTGGCCGTGACCTGGGCGAGCACCAGCAGCAGGCGGTGCAGCAGCGCGGTGGCCCCGGCCTCGTCGAGCAGCGCGCTGCGGTGCTTGAGGTCGTACGCGATCTCGCCGCCCCCGGCCGCGACGGTGAGCATGACCGGGTAGTGCGTGCCGTCGTGGCCGGTCACGTCGGTGACCCGCAGGCCCGAGCCGCGTTCGGCGCGGGCCAGCTCGGCCTCGTCGACCGGGTAGTTCTGCACGACGAGGAGGCTGTCGAAGAGCTCGCCGCGGCCGGCCTGGGCGAGGACGGCGGGCAGGTCGAGGTGCTGGTGGTCGAGCAGGGCCGCCTGGTCGGCCTGGTGGCGGCGGAGCAGGGCGGCGAAGGGCTCGGCGGGGCGGGGCCGCAGCCGGACGGGGACGGTGTTGAGGAACAGCCCGATCATGTCCGCGGAGCCGGGGACCTCGGCGGGGCGCCCGGCGACGGCCTGGCCGGTGACCGCCTGGGAGCCGCCGGTGAGCCCGGCGAGCACGAGCAACCAGGCACATTGGACGACCGTGTTGAGCGTGACGCCGGTGGCCCGGGTCAGCTCGCGCAGCGCCGTGCCGTCCTGCCGCGCGGTGACCCGGCCGGTGGTGGCCGGCGGCTTCTCCGGGCCGGTGAACGGGGTGCAGGACTCGACGCCGGCCAGGGCGGTGCGCCACGCGGCGAGGCTCGCGGCGCGGTCGCGGGTGGCGAGCCAGGCCAGGTAGTCGCGGTAGCGGCCGGCCGGGGGCAGCGGGGAGCCGGTGTAGTGCAGGATCAGCTCGCGGACCAGCAGCGCGTTGGACCAGCCGTCGAGCAGCAGGTGGTGGCCGGTGACGACGAGGCGGTGCCGGCCGGGGGCGAGGCGCAGCAGGTGGAAGCGGAACAGCGGCGGGTCGGCCAGGTCGAAGCGGCGCTCCCGGTCGCGGGCCGCGTGGTCGGCGGCGGCACGCTCGGGGTCGGCTGCCGTGGAGTAGTCGCGTTCGGTCCAGGGCAGCTCGACGCGGTCGGGGATGACGGCCAGGGGCCGGTCGTCCTCGGTCCAGAAGCACGAGCGCAGGTGCGGGTGGCGGGTCAGCAGGGCCTCGGCGGCGCGCCGCAGCCGCACCGGGTCCAGGTCGCCGGTGAGGTCGACGAGCAGTTGCACGCCGTACGGGTCGGGGCCGTCGCCGTCGTAGCCGCTGAGGAACAGCAGTCCCTCCTGCAGCGGGGTCAGCGGGAGGACATCCTCGATCTGCGCCGTCATCGGTTCGCCCACCTTGCTTGCAGCTTGGCCAGCCGGGACTCGTCGAGCCCGGTCAGGGAGACGTCGTCGGCGGTCAGCCGCCGGACGCCGGGGTCGGCCCGCTCGATAGCCCGCAGCGCGCGGGTCCACAGCTCCGCGAGGCGCTCGATGTCGGTTTTCTTGAAGACCTGACTCGCGTACGCCCACACGGTGCGCAGCTCCGAGCCGACGGCGGTCGCCTCGACGGTCAGCGTGTGCTCGGCCGTCCGCGCCGGGTCGTAGGTGCCGCCGAGCCCGCCGACCGGGGACCACGCGGTGTCCACGTCGGAGGGTGCGGTGCCGAGGCGGCCGAGGTAGTTGAAGGCGAAGCCCGGGCGGGGCTGCGCGGCGAGGGGCGCCCCGGGGGTGAGGTCGCGCAGGAGGCCGTAGCCGATGCCGCGGTCGGGGACGGCGCCGAGCGATGCGCGGACGGCGGCGACGGCCCGGGCGGCGGCCGCGGGGTC
>CAKUMG010000479.1 GCA_934667465.1 uncultured Actinoplanes sp.
TTGCCTGGGTCGACGGTGACCGGGAGGGCACCCCCTCCCAGAAGCCCGAAGACCCCCCGCCGGAGGCACCGCCCAACGATCCCGCCTGTCTAATATGCGCGAATGCCCACATTCGACGAGTACTTCGACCAGCTCAACCGAAGCGGAAGCATAGGCCCGAACGCCTGGCCCGAAGCCCTCCAAGGCATCATCGAACTCGCCCAGCGCGCCCCCAGCACCGACGTGCAAACAGCCCTCGAACGCCTCGCCCGCAACGTGCCCATCCCTCCGTTCTGGTACGCCAAGGCAACCCTACGTACGGGCGTGGAACACCGGCCGCGTCTACCCGCTGATGACCCCCACCGTCACCCTCGACGCACCCCTGCAGGCTGCCGAGGCCGCTGACTGGCTCAGCCGCGTCAAACCCGCCGCCCCCTCCCCGATCTAGAAGAGCCGCCCCCGGTACGGGTGGGGGCGGCCCCACTTCTCCTCCCACCGCAACAGGCTCGCCTGCCACGCCGGAAGATCGGGACGGTACTCCCTGACAGCTGGTCGTTCCGGCTGCATGACCAGAAACCGCCAGTAGTCCTCGATCGACTCCCGAGCAACCCCGGCCGGAAACTCACCCTCGGCACCGGGCACCCATAGATTGGTGATCCGCAGCGCCGACGGCGTGAACGACACGGCATAATTCTCGCTGCTCCACTCCTCGAATGGAGGCTCCCCGCGGGCCACGTCATCGGCCATCGCCAGCGCATCCAGCGTGACCAGGAAGAACCTGTCGAGGTCAGCGGTCAGCCACTGACCCAGCAGGGCGTACCGCTGGTCCTCGACCTGGTATACGGGCAGGCCGTATCTGGGTTCGATCCCCAAGCTGACAACACCCACCGCGAGCCTTCCGATGCGCTAAGGAACGGGCCAGCCGTGCGTGAAGCCACCGGCCTGGTTGTAGAAGCCTCTTATCGTGACGCCATTGTAGGTACCGGCCCACTGGTTGTCGGGTAGCGGCGTGGAGTTCTTGAACGCTCCAGACACTGCGTTGTCCACCTGCGCCGGGGTCCAGTCGTCGGGGAAGAACGAGCTGACGCCGCCATGGCCAGCTTTCGGCTTCCATGTGCCGGCCGGCGGGTTCAAGGTCGAGTCGAAGAACTCGGGCTCCGCCTCGTACACGCCGTTCGGATAGGTGATCTTCGAGCCGGGCACGAGCCGCCGGTCGGGGAAGTCCTTGCCGCCGGGACGGTAGTGATAGCCGGAGCCCTTGGTCTGGCCCGGCCGCACGTGGCCGCCGCCGATGGTGTGGGTGGTGAAGTACGGACTCATCCGGTCCGGGCGGGCCCGCTTGCGCGTCTTGCGGAGGAACCGCAGCGCGGCCCGCATGAGTTTCCCGGAGCCCCTGCCCATCCCCCGGTCACCCGTCAACCAGCTGGGAGACGGCTTCCTGCACCAGGTTCCCGATGATCGTCCGGGTCAGCTGCTGGAAGATCGGGATCTCGACCAGGCTCACACCGAACGTCGGCGCCGCCGTCGCCACCGCCTGGGCGATCTGCACCGCCAGGATGGCGAGCTGCGCGATGACCGCCACCTTGAGGGTCAGCACGATCCCGCCGCAGATCATCAGGCCGGTGCCGGTCAGCGTGGCCGCGTTCGCGCCGTCCAGTAGCGTCCCGGCCGGGCTGTCCTCCCCGGCCCACCAGGTCTGGAACGCAGCGACGGCCTCACCTTCGTGTCCGGTCCACACCGTGGTGGCGGTCGACGTCGCGTCCGACACGATCGCCTCGAGCCGGCCGGAGAACGACATCCACGCCTGCCCCATGTCGACCAGCGCGGTCTCGTCGGCCTCCGGCCAGCTGTACCCGAGCGCGCCGAGCAGCGACCGAAGCTCCCCGGTATCTCCAGGCCCACCCGTCAGTCCCCCAGGTCGCCGAGCAACCCCCGGAACCGGCGGCTGATGTTCTCGTCCACCTCCGTGTACTGCGCGCTGATGTCCACCACGTCGGCGCCGGCCGAGGCCATCTCGTCCAGTGCGTCCTGGTAGCACTCGAACGCCCACGACGACACCTCCTCGTGGGCGGCGCCGATGAGCGAGCCGATGTCGTCACTCCCCCAGGGCGCACCGAACCCGGCCAGCTCGGACCGGAACGACGCCAGCTCCGAGGAGAGCCGCGAGGTGACGCTCTGCAGAGCCGCACCGGACTCCGAGAGCCGCGCGGGATCGACGCTGAAGCCGCTCATCGTTCGCTTGCCCGGCGGGTGAGCCGCTCCTGCGCCTCGACCAGCGACGCGGTCAGCTTCGCGAACTGGCGCTCGGCGTCGAACTGGATGTCCTTGAGCTGACCGGCGAGCGCGCCGAGGTCGGCCGGACGGGCAGCGGCCAAGGCTTGGTCCTGCAGATCGGCGAGCGCGGCGTTGACGGCCGACTCGATCTCCCGCGCCAGCTCCTCGACGCCGGCCCGCAGCAACGAAGGGTCCACCTCGAGGTTCTCGATCCGCCCGGGCAGCACCGCCCGGACCCGGATCCGCCCCTCTGCGGCCTCGCCAGTACCGACGGGCGACTCGGTGGGCGTCTGCGCCCGGCCGAGCGCGGCCACCACATCGGCCAGCGTGCGACCCAGGCCGGACGGATCGATCGGGCCGGTCATCGTCAACCTCCTCGCGAGCAGTCACGCCCACACTCCGAGGGTATCGAAGGAAATCCATGGCGCCTGATCGCCGAACGAGTTGTTTGACGGCTGCCGGGGCGTGGAGGGTTGCATGATCACGTGAATGCCACTCCACGCCGGTAGCGGCCAACCCGCAGCACGGTTTCGTCCGTCCAGGAGCCGTGAGACTGCGCGTTCTGTTCGCCGCCTGCCTGCTCGTGCTCGGCGCCTGCTCGCCCGCCCCCGCGAGCGGGCCGCTTGCGGGCCGGCACACGCCGGAGGCGCCCGAGTCGCCGCCGGCAGCGAAGGCGCCGCCGGCCAAAGCGTCGCGAGCGAAGGCCCCGGCGACCGCGCCCACACCGATCACGTATCCCGCACACGGCTCCCGGGTCTGGGACCGGGCACCGTCGCAGCGGGGGCCTGTCGCCGGGCACGCGGGCACGCTGCTGCGCTACCGGGTCCTCGTCGAACGGGACATCCGGGGCCTGTCGGCGGCCTCGTTCGCGGACACGGTCACCGCCACGCTGGCCGACCCGAGGGGCTGGACGGCGGGCGGCAGGTGGCGGCTGGAGCGGGTGGGCCCGGGCGACCCGTACGACATCACGATCTACCTCGCCACCCCGGACACCCGCGACCGGCTCTGTGGTGATGTCGCGGACGGGTACACGTCGTGCCGCAACGGGGACCGGGTGGTGCTGAACGTGGCGCGCTGGGTGAAGGGCGTGCCGGACTACGGCGCGGGGCTGACCACGTACCGCCGATATGTCGTCAATCACGAGGTGGGTCACCGGCTCGGGCACGGGCACGAGCTGTGCCCGGGGGACGGCCGCCCGGCCCCGGTCATGCAGCAGCAGACCCTGGGCCTGCACGGCTGCACCGCGAACCCCTGGCCGTACGTGCAGGGCGAGCGCTACCGCGGCGCCCCGGGCGCCTACGACGTCGAGATCCCCGCCCGGGACACCGGGCGGTGACCGAACACCGGCCCGCCTCGTAACCGCTCGGCCCGGACGTTTCCCGCACCGGGCCGCGGGGCAGCAAGACGGCAACATCAACTCAGGAGGACCGGTGCGGTACACCCCCACAGCAGTCGACCTGAACGTCGCCGCCGAGAGGACCCCGTGGTCCGAGGTCGACAAGGGCCTCGTCTGGACCTTCGTCGGGCTGATGGTCCTCCTCGCCCTGGCCATGGTTTTCTGGCTCCGCAACCGGCCGAAGGACTGACCGCCGAGGCGGTGGAGCCGTCGGCCCGCCAGGACCGCGCTGCGGTCGCTGCCGCCGGGGATGGGGCCCCGGCACCCGGTGCCGCTCAGCCACCCGGCCGCGCCCTGCCACAATGCGACGGTGGATGAGCCGCTGATCGCGCTGAGGCACGAGTTCGAAGCGGCGGACGGCACGTTCCTGCTGCACCTCCGAAGCGGCGCCCCGGCCTGGGACCGCGCTGCGTTCAGCCGCCTGGAGCGGGCGATGAGGTTGGCTTGCGAGTTGTACGAGGGCCGCGCCGATCTGCCGCGCTGGGCCGCGGAGGGCTTCTACGACATCTCGCACTTCGTGGCGGAGTGGACGAGTCATCCGGATTTCCCCCGGCCCGAGCCCATGCAGTATCACCAGGACTGCATAGAGCGGCTACGAGACCTGGCGGACTGGTTCTTCCGAGGCTGGCACGCCTATGAGGAGCCGCACGTGTGGCGTGACCTCTGAATGAGGCCCGGCGGGCGGATCAGGTCGGTGAATCGGGCCGGGCGGTGGGTGTGCTGCGGCTGAACGGCGCGGTAGACAGCAGAGGAGTCCACACCGGAACGCTCACGATGCGGAGGATTCCCGTGACCAGTACGATCCCCACGCTCCCCGCCTTTCCCGCGAACGCTGCCCTGCCCACCGCGGGCCAGCGCGTGACGATCGACGCCGGGCTCGACGCAGCCGGCGCGCTCATCGACAACTTCCTCGGTGCCGCCAACCGCGACGCCTACCTCGACGCGGTGTTCGGCAACGCGCAGCGGGCCGCGGCACTGGCCAACTTCCAGGCGATGCGGCAGGTCGTCGGGCGCTGGCGGGACCAGACCCTCGAGGTGTACGTCAACGACTGGCTGGTCCGGTTCGGCCGAGGGGCGACCACCAACGGTGGCACCAAGCGGCTCACGTTGCCGATCACCGGCCTGGCCGCCCAGACCGCGCAGCAGCTGGGCCGGACCATCGTGCACGAGGCGGCACACGGCGTCAGCAGCACGATCATCGACAAGGCGTACGCCGGCGGGCCCGCCTTCACCGGGATGCCCGGTGCCGCGCGGCTGACCAACGCCCCGCACTACGACTTCACCACGAACGCCTTCGACGGCGGGATCGCTCCGGGGGCTGTCGGCGCCGGTGACCCGAATGCGGTGGCTGTTGCCGCCGGGCCGGGGGCGCAGCTCGCGCCGGTGGCCGGGGCGCAGGTGGGGCGGGCGCAGATTTTGATCACCCATGCGCGGATCCATGCCGAGAACATGCTGGAGGAGATGGTTCGGTGCATCCGGGCCGGTCAGGTGTCGAAGCAGATGACCGATCTGGCGGATGGGATGCGGCCGGGTGATGCGGCTGCGCGGCTCGATCCTGCCGATGCGACGCGAGCGAATCAGATCGTGCAGGCGTTGACGGTTCTGGTGGGGCAGAGTGGGCCGTTGACCCATCAGCTGGTGCAGGTCGATCCCGGCGTGGCGGTGGCCGGTGGGGTTGTGCGGATCACTCTCGCCGGCGGGGCGGACTTCACGCAGCGGCCGGTGCGGGGGGATTTGAGCGCCGATCCCTGGCTGCAGCGGATCATCGATGCCATCCTCGTCGCGTTCCCGCCGGCGCC
>CAKUMG010000480.1 GCA_934667465.1 uncultured Actinoplanes sp.
GGCTTGGGCACCGGGACCGGCGGCCGGCTCTCGGCGGCGGTGCCGGTGTCCGTGCCGGGATCGGGCTCGGGATCCAGCACGGCGGAGGTCTCCACCGTGACCCCTGCCGGCGGGTCGCTCCTGTCGGGCGCGGGCCCCGGAACGGGCCGGTGGGGCCGGTCGGCTGCGGGGTCCGCGGTCACTCGATCGCCGGGCGGCCCGGTGGCCGGGTCGGCCGGCGTGGCGGCCGCGGCCTTCGCCGCCGAGGAGGGACGCAGGCGGCGGCGCCGGCGCTCAGGTGCATCGCCCATGACGCCGAACCTACCGCCGCGGGGCACACTCAGAACACCTCGGACGGCTGCGGCATGCGGTCCCAGCCGAAGGACGCCGTCGTACGCCGCAGCGCCCCCGGTGTCAGCTCCCGGATCAGCCCGCCGGCGGCCAGCGCGGACGGCGAGGTGGCCCCGAGGTACGCCGAGCCCAGTTGCAGCACGTCGCATGCCAGATCCGGGGCGGCGCCGGTGCGCGTACAAGTGGCTGCGCCGTCCTCCGCGACCGTCAGCCGCCACCGTCCGGCGTTGTCCTCCAGGATCGCGTCGGTGACCTCGAACACCACATCGAGCGGTGCCGCATAGCGCCGGGCGGCCAGCGCGCGGGGCAGGTCGACGATCCGGACCCACAGGCCGTCGGCGAGCGCGGAGCCCAGCCGGCGCGGCTCGTCGACGAGGAATTGCAGCGGCTCGTCGAGCGGTGCGAAGCCGTAGGACGCGCTGCGGACCAGGTCGAGGGAGAGCAGGAACCGCCACAGCTCGAGCCGGCTCTCCGGGTCGGCGGCCGCGAACTCCCGGATCTGCACCTCGCCGTTGTGGCCCTTGCTGGTCCAGCCGTCCTTGGTGCGCCAGACCGCATAACCGGCCGGGCCGTCGGGAGTCTCGTAGATCACACCGTGCAGCCGGGTAGCCCCGTGACGCGAGGCCGGGAAGTCGGCGAGCACGAACTTCCACCACGCCTCGTCGCGGCTCGACCAGCCGGGCCGCTCGGGCCGCAGCCGCTCGTAGATCCCGGCGAACTCGCGCCATCCCGTGCCCGGGTCGACCCTGCGCAGCCGGCCCTTCGCCGACGGCGTGCCGTACGCCGGCGGGAGCGCGGCGGGCAGCCGTACCTCGGTCGTGGAGATGTCCAGACGCAGGCGGCGGGCCGCCGGCCCGTACCCGAACCGGGGGTAGATCTTGGTCTCGCTGGCCCAGAGGACGGCGATCGGTTCCCGCCCGGCGGCCGCGATCTCGCGCAGCTGCCGCCGCATCATCGCGGTGAGCAGCCCGCGCCGGCGATGGGTCGGCGCCACCCCGACCAGCGTGACGTGCGCCGCCGGCACGACGGCGCCGGGGACGGTCAATTCCCTGCTGTACGCGGCCGCGTGCCCGGCGAGCCGATCACCGTCCTCGGCGACCAGGGAACGCGCGGGCTCCCACACGGACCGCTCGGTGTCGCTCTCCTCGGCGCTCCACGTGTCGTGGAACAGGTCGGCCAGCAGCTCGGAGATCGCGTCCCAGTCCCCGGGGGCGCCGACGCGGATCGCGATGTCGAGGGCATCCATCCTGATTGTGTAACGGACGGCGCGCGTGTCGGCGAGTCATTTGCGGGCTCGTTACTCTCGACGCAGGGCGGCACACGGCCGTACCGGGGGAGGGGAACGATGCCGGAGCAACCGCAGTGGCCCGAGCGGACGCTCGACATGCCGCCGCAGGACCCGTGGGCCGAGCCGCCCACGACGGACATGGCGCAGCGCCCGGCCTCCCACCAGGGCGGGCCGCGTGGCCCACAGCAGAACCGGCCGGGCGGGCACCAGGAGACCCGGGTCTGGGGCGCTCCGGAGCCTTCGTCCGGCACTGCCCCCTTCCCGCAGGGCGCGCCTCCTCCTCAGCAGGAGCAGCCTCCGCCGTCGCCGTTCACGAGCGGCCGGGCGTCGGTCAACCCGCGCCCCCGCCCGCAGGAGCCCGCCGCCGGGCACGAGCCGACCGGCACCGGCTGGCCCGGCGCCGAGGCCCCGCGGGAGCAGCGCCCCCTCGCCTGGCACGTGGAGCAACTCCGGCGCGGCGGCGAGTGGAGCTTCGCCGGTCTGCTGTTCGCGTTCGTCTGCTGGGGCATCTGGGCGATCTCGTCCGGCGGCGACCTGACCACCCCGATCATCGTGTTCCTGGTGTCGGTGCTGGTCGCGGCGGGTGTGTTCGCCCTGTCGCGGCTCATCGGCCGGCTGGTCTGGGAGCGTCAGCTGGGCCGGGAGCGGCACACCGCGAAGGGCTCGCACATCGTCGCGGGCGTCTTCCTGGTCGGTGTGGGCATCGCGCACCTGCAGCAGACCGAGTGGGTCATGACGGCGTTCAACTGGGTCGCCGACCTGTTCCGCTGAGCACATCGCGCGGTTTTGCCGCCGCGTCCCGCGCGGGCCCGGGGATTGCCGCCGGGGCAGGGGCTGCACCCCTGCCCCGTTCGTCATGTGCGTCTTCCGGCGCCGGGCGTGCCGCGGAAGGCGTACACGTCAGGGCTTGGTGCCCATCGCCGCGCCCGTCTCCAGCAGCGACTTGAGGTCGCTGAGCACCCACGCCCAGCCCCCGCCGCCGGCCTCGTCCAGCGGCGAGCCGGCCACCATCGTCGACGTCGCGGGCGCACCGGTCAGCTCGTGCGTGATCGTCAGCCGGCACACGCCGGGCTGCGACTTGAGCTCCTCGATCAGGTAGGTCAGCGTGGTGAACGGCTCGGCCGCCGTGGCCGGGTCCATCAGCATCCGCCAGGTCTGCTTGAGCAGCCGCGGCGGCTCCGCCTCGATCACCTCACCGTCGACGATGACGTCGGGGACGGTGAAGCCGTTCTGCGCGGCGAACTCGTGCATCTCCTTCGTCGCCTCCGAGCGGTAGGACCCGCCCGGCTTCAGGTCGAAGTAACCCGGCGCGGCATACCCGTACTTCGCGGTCCACTCCGGGTCGGTGATCGCCGTCCAGATCTTCTCGGGTGTGGTCCGGATCCAGACCCGGAACACCTGCTGGGTCAGCGGCTCGCTCATGGTTCGTCCTCCAGCGCTCTCTTGAGATCGACGAGCGCCGTGACGTGACGCTCGGTGTACTTGTCGATCCACCGGTCGTGGATCTGGCGGATCGGCACGGAATTGAGGAAGTGCAACTTCTCCCGGCCGGAACGCTGCGTGACGACGAGCCCCGCCTCCTCGAGCACCTTGAGGTGCTTGGCGACGCCGAAGCGGGTCATCGCCACCTCGGACTCGAGCTCGGTCAGGGTGCGGCCCTCGCGGGTGAAGAGCAGGTCGAGCAGCAGGCGACGGGTCGGGTCGGCCAGCGCCTTGAACACCCGGTCGTCGTCGTCCGTCATGACGTTAAGTTATGTGACCCTTGGGTCACATGTCAAGCCGCAAAGCTCGGCTGTACGCGGTTGCGCGCGCTCAGCGGGGTTTGCGGACCAGGCGGCGGAGCTGGATGATGCGCGCCGAGGCGACAGCCATCGCGATGACCGCACCGGCGACGCCCGCGATCAGCAGGGCCAGCGCCAGCGGGATCTGCCCGTCCATCCAGAGGAAGGCGATCCGCACGCTTCCCGTGTTCTGCGCCACGAACACGATCAGCAGGATCAGCGCCGCGACGCCCGCCCACACCCCGGCCCAGACCGCGCTCGTCCGGGTCAGCGGCTGCCGTGCCGCCGTCTTCGCCGGCGCCTCCCCGGGGGGCTCCAGGCCCGCCAGGGTCTGCGCGAGCTCGTCCGGCAGCGGCGGCGAGACCGGCTTGCGCGTCGGATCGGGCGCCGTGAACGGCTCGTGGTCGGGATAGGACATAAAGCCCAGTATCCCGCACAACGGTCCTTTCGCCGCGGCTTTCCTCCCCTTTGCCGGGCGTGCCGCGGCCCCGGCAACTTCAGGATTAGGCGCGCCGCAGCCGGGCATGCGAAGACCATGAGCCAGGACCAGTACACGCGGCAGGACCCGCGCAGCCAGTACCCGAACCCCGAGGCGCTGAAGGGAGGCGACCAGCCCGAACCCGGCCACACCGGGCGCATGCCCGACCAGCCCGACCACGGCGAGGAGAGCTACCGCGGAACCGGCCGCCTCACCGGCCGCCGCGCGGTGATCACGGGAGGCGACTCGGGCATCGGCCGCGCGGTCGCCATCGCCTACGCCCGCGAGGGTGCCGACGTCCTGATCTCCTACCTGCCCGAGGAGGAGGACGACGCCCGCGACACCGCCCAGCTGATCGAGAAGGCGGGCCGCAAGGCCGTCTGCGTCCCCGGCGACATCCGCGACGAGGACCACTGCAACGCGATCATCGACCGCGCGGTGCAGGACCTCGGCGGCATCGACATCCTGGTCAACAACGCCGCGTTCCAGATGTCGCAGCCCGGCGGCATCACCGACATCACCACCGAGCAGTTCGACAAGGTCCTCAAGACCAACCTGTACGCGATGTTCTGGATCTCCCGGGCCGCGGTGCCGCACATGCCGGCCGGGTCGGTCATCATCAACACCGCGTCGATCCAGGCGTACCAGTCCTCCGCGCCGCTGCTCGACTACGCCACCACCAAGGGCGGCATCGTCGCGTTCACCAAGGCGCTCGCCGAGGACCTGGCCGACAAGGGCATCCGCGTCAACGCCGTCGCCCCGGGCCCGATCTGGACCCCGCTGATCCCGGCCACCATGCCCGACGAGAAGGTCGACAGCTTCGGCGCCGACACCCCGCTGGGCCGCGCGGGCCAGCCGGCCGAGCTCGCCCCGGCCTACGTCTACTTCGCCTCCCAGGAATCCAGCTACACCACAGGCGAAGTCCTCGGTGTCACCGGCGGCAAGCCCCTCAGCTGACCCGCCCCGAACCACCACTCCACCGCCGGGCCGTAGCCCCGCCCCTACGGCCCGGCCTCATGTCCCCACCCCCTGCGAGCCCGACCCATCCCGACTCAGCGCGCCGCCCGCGAGACTATGGCGTTGCGCGAAGCCGGTTGGATGGGCGAGTGGAACACGAGAGACTCGTCGAACTGGCCGCCGCGAGGGTGCTGGAGGAGGGCTCCGGCGCCCCGGTGGGCGCGCTGCTTCGCTACCTGGAGAGCGTGCCTGACGCAACGCTCCTGAGCGGCGCGATCCCTGCAGCAGATTTCCTGGGCATCTGGCGGTCCCGCCACGATTCCTGCCCGGGGCTCCAACGCTCCTGGCGCGGATGGCCGGACTTCTTCCACGCCCTCGAACAAGCACCGGGGACTGTGCTCGCCATCGCGGTTCGCGGGCCCCAGGAGGAGCCTGCGCGGTTCATCGTGATCGTGAGCACCGAAAGCGAGCGGATCCTTGCCTGCCTGGCCCGTGCCGACCCCCGGGCGTCGGAACACGGAACCGCGTAGCGAACTGGGCGGCCGCCGGCCGACGCCGCCCGGAGGCCCGCAGGAGACGACGCGTCCAGGCGCGTCGCACTTGCAACCGCTC
>CAKUMG010000481.1 GCA_934667465.1 uncultured Actinoplanes sp.
GAACAGCACCAGCAGGGCGGGCAGCCCGCGGAACAGCTCGATGTAGGCGGTGGCGAACCAGCGGTACGGCAGGATCGAGCTCAGCCGCATCAGCGCGAGGATCAGCCCGAACACCAGGCCGAACACGAACGCCAGCAGCGTGTAGACGATCGTGTTGCGCAGCGCGACCGTGATCGCCTCGGGGAACATGCCCCTGGCGACGTCGAGGCGGAAGAACGCGTCGGACAGCCGTCCCCAGTCCGCGGCGGCGATCACGGCGGCGATCACCGCGAGGAACACGACGTAGCCGGCGACGCGGAAGATCCGCTGCCGCCGGCGTCGACTCAGTTTCATGTCAGGAATCAGCAGCCCGGAGGTCAGCTGGCCGGCTTCTCGCCGATCCAGGTGGAGTAGATCTTGTCGTACGTGCCGTCGGTGCGCGCCGCGGCGAGCGTCTCGTTGACGACCTTGAGCAGCTCGGCGTTGCCCTTCTTGATCGCGAACCCGTACTGCTCGCCGGTGTCGAAGCCCGCCGCGACGACGACCTTGCCGGGGTTGGCCTTGATGTACTCGTTCCACACCGGCAGGTCGTTGACGGCCGCGGCGACCTGGTTGGTCGACAGCGCCTGCTGCAGCGCGGCGAGGTCCTTGTACGAGACGACCTCGATGTCGAGGTTCTTGTCCTTGACCTGCGTGTTCACGTACTCCTCGCCGGTGGTGCCGCCCTGCACGCCGAGGCGCTTGCCCGCGAGCTCGTCGAGGGTCTTGACCTCCTTGCCGGTCAGCACGGCCAGGGCCTGGGTGGCGTCGAAGTACGGGTCGGCGAAGTCGAGGACCTGCTTGCGCTCGTCGGTGATGGTCATGCCGGCCGCGGCGATGTCGCACTTGCCCGAGTTGAGGTCGGTACCGCTCTTGATGCCCTCGAACGGCGTGTCGACGATCTCCTGGGTCACGCCGAGCTTGGCGGCGACCAGGTCGACCAGCGCCACGTCGAAGCCGACGACCTTGCCGGTCTCGTCCTTGGACTGGAACGGCGCGTACGGCAGGTGGGTGCACGTGGTCAGCGCACCGGCCTTGATCAGCGGGACACCGCTCTCGGTCGTGCCGCCGGTCTCCTCCTTGGCGCACCCGGCGAGCCCGCCGATCGCGAGCGCGGCGACGGCCGCCATGGTGGCTGCCTTACGTGTATATGCCAGCATGAATCTCTCCCCAATCCGGGCCACCGCCCGTGGCGGGGCCATGACAGGTTAAGGCACAACGATCACGAACATCGTTGCAAGTGTTAAGCCCTCCGTTACACCCTGTGAAGCAAAACACGTTCAAACCCGACTGCGGATGTGTACGGGGGCCCGGGCCCCCACCTGTGTCGCTCGTTCCCTGGCCAGAGGCGCGGGTCGCTCCCGCCCGGCGCCGGGGGGTTATCAGGTCGTGACCGGCCTTCGCCTCGAGATCTGCTCACCCATCGGGAAGTCCTCTCCGCATGCTCGCCGAGGTGCGGCATCCTGCGCACAGCCCTGGGGGGTGACGTGACGATCTTCGGCTGCCGGACCTGCGGCGCCGCCCTGACGGATCCGGTGTCGAGGGTGGCGCTGCCCGTCCATGCGCACCAGAAGTACGGCAACGGGCCGGGCGCCCTGGAACCGGCCCTCGAACCCGGCACGTACGCGAGGGATCCGCTGCCCTCCGGCCCGCCGTGGCGGCGGTGGGCCGAGCTCGAGGACGGCGAGGCGGAAGCGCGCGGCTGGTACGCCCCGAGGTTCAACGTCTCCGACGGGCCGGCCGGCCGGGTGCTGCTGCCCCCGGGTGAGATCCGCGGCACCGTCATCGACCCGGCCCGGTCCGGCAACTCCGCCTGCTGCGGCCTCGACGGCAGCGAACCGAACCTGGTCTGCCTCACCTGCGGCACCCCGGTCGCCATCCGGATCGACGACTGCGGCCTGCGGCACGCGGTGTGGCTGGAACCCGCGGCGATCCGCGTGCTCGACGACGGCCCCGGCCCGCACCCGGCGCTCGGCTGGGCGGACCTGCTCGACCAGCGGCCCGGCATCCCGCCGTCCGAACCGGACGGACACTGGCACCCGATATGGGTGGCCGCCGTGGCCTCGGCCCTCGCGCACCTGCTGGCCGCCACGGGCGGCGCCCCGATCCTGACCCCGGACCCCCGGATCGCCGGCATCTTCCGACCCGTCCTCGACGGCCTCCCCGCCCCGGACCGCACCCGGCCGGAGCGCACCCTGACCCTGGCCGGCCCGGGCCTGCCACCCGCCGACGGCGACCTCGCCCTCGTCCCGGACCACCCGCAGACCGGCGCCCCCTGGCCGGTGTCTCCACCGGCCACGTCGGTCCCCCTCGCCTGGGACGCCTGGCACCACCTCGCCTTCCACCGCGAGCCGAGCCCGGCCGGGCGCTCGGTCCCGCTGCCGCCGGAGGCCCCACCGGCCCTGCTCCCCTACCACCGCCTCGACCCGGACGGCGCGACCTTCCTTCACGTCCTGGCCCGGCTGCCCGAGGTCCGCCGCCCCTGGCTGTGCGCCCTCTACGAGCGGGGACGGCCCACCGGCTACACCACCTGCCGGCTCTGAACGGCCAAATCTTCCCGTACGCCTTCCTTCATCCGGCCCAGAGGATGGTCTGGCGCCAACGACTGGTCTCCCGCCCGGAAACGGTGCGTGGAACGCGCGGCACAGCTCGCCGCGGAAGGCTCGTAACCGCGCGAGAAACCGTGTCCGCAACCGGGTGCGCAACCCTGTTGCAACCGGCCGGTGGCAGGCACCCGTCCGGCAACTCAGCGCTCACCGCAAGGCACCCAGTTGGCCGTCAGCGGGCCCCGACCCTTCCCGAAGTGACAGGCGTACCCAGCGAGCAGGTCGCCGGGACGGAGACACCGAAGGAAGTGACCCGTGCAGAAGACCCTGGTCCGCCGCCTCGCCACTGCCGCGCTGATCCCCGCCGCCGCCCTCATCGGCCTGCTCATCGCCTCCCCCGCCCAGGCCGCCGCCCCCTCCACCGCCACCCTGCAGACCCAGATCGTCCAGCTGTCCAACAAGCAGCGCGTCAACGCCGGCTGCAAAGCCCTGCCCGTCAACGCCCAGCTCCTCTGGGCCGCCCGCGGCCACAGCAAGTTCATGGCCACCACCGGCACCTTCAGCCACACCGGCGCCCGCAGCTCCAGCTTCATCACCCGTTCCAAGGCCGCCGGCTACACCGCGCCGCGCAGCGAGAACATCGCCTGGGGCTACCGCACCGCCACGGAAGTCGTCAACGCCTGGATGAAGTCCCCCGGCCACCGCAAGAACCTGCTCGACTGCGGCGCCAAGACCTTCGCCGTCGGCGTCGTCTACGCCACCAACGGCAACCCCTACTACACCCAGGAATTCGGCTCCCGCTGACCGTTACTCGACCCCCCGAAAAGGAACCGGCCGGCATGCCCCCGCATGCCGGCCGGTTTCCTTGCGTCCCGTCAGACGGGCACCGCGCTGCGCGAGTACGCCAGGACCGCGTGCCGCCCCAGCATCCGCGGCTCGAGGGTCAGCCCCGCGATCTCCGTGGTCCACCGGCGCACGGCCTCCTGCTCGTCCGGCCGGTTCACGTCGTCGAGCACGATCGTGGCCGTCGCGGCGAGCCGGTTCTCCAGCACGTGCATCGCCGGGAACCGCGCGTCCGGGCCGGTCGCCGCGGGCGGGCCGTCGATCAGCAGCAGCTCGATGTCGCGCAGGTCGGCGAGCCGCCCGAGCTCGTACCACGGGTAGGTGCGGCCCGCCGTCGTCAGCTCGGCCAGCGGCGCGTACCGCACCTCGGCCACGGCGGTCAGCCCGTGCGCCTCCAGCAGATCCTGGGTCCGTCGCGCGTACTCGGCGTCGTGGTCGAGCGAGACCAGCCGGCCCCCGAACTGCTCGAGCGCGTAGGCGAGCCACACCGACGACGTCCCGCTGCCCAGCTCGACCACCAGCGCCGGCTGCCGCAGCCGCACGATGTGCAGCAGGTCCAGCAGGTCGGTGGGGTTGAGCGCGAAGTCGCCCGACGACGGCATCGGCGCCCGCGGCGTGAAGTCGCGGAACAGCTGCGCCATCGCCTCGATCTCCCGGCTCTGCGCGCGCAGCAGCAGGTCGGTGCCGTGGCTGTGCTGCCGCAGGCCGCGGGTGACCGTCCGGGTCAGTTCCTGGTGGCGGTCGCCGGCGGAGAGCCGTTCCTTCTCCACCGTCGCCACGACCCGGCGCTGCATCTGCTCGATCACCGCGCGCAGGTCCCGGTTCGCCGCCTGGTTCGCCTTGTGCAGCCCGCTCATCCAGCGCGACAGGTGCAGGATGCCGAGCAGCACCCCCAGCAGCAGCACCGCGACCAGCGAGGTCGCGAGCCCCTGCCGGCCCGTCGCGGCCGCCGTCCAGACGCCGGCGACCAGGGCGGTCACCGCCAGAAGTAGCACTGCCTGCGGCCGGGAGAGGCTTCGCAGCCGCCCCGTCAGCCGGCGGGTCACACCGCTCATGTTCCGACCTCCGATGGGATGGGGAAAAACGTCACGCCGTCGCCAGCGCGGGGGTTCGCTGCACCGGCGCGGGTGAGCGGGGCGCGTGCACGACGGCCGCGATCCGGTCCACGAACAGCTGCGGATCGTGCGCCTTGGCGATCACGGCCCGGGCCCGGCGGCTCTGCTCGACGAACAGCCCGCGGTTCCGGCCGTAGCGCCGGATCAGCGCGCCCACCTCGTGCGGGGCGCAGTAGACGGCCGCGTCGCCGAACACGGCCGCGTGCCGTTCCCGGGTGACCACGACCACGCCCTGCGCGGCCGCCTCCAGCGCCGGGCGCGAGAACGTCTCGACGGCTTCCGGGTGCGGGAAGTGCAGGTAGAAGTCGAGCTGGTGCAGAAACGTGCGCAGGTCCAGGTCGGCGGCCTCGAAGACGAGCTGCGAGCGCGGCCCGGCGAGCGTCACGTCGGTCAGCGGCCAGTCGGGCATCCGCAGCCGCACGTCCGCCGCGCCGAGCCCCTCGTAGACGGTGAGCGCCTCGCGCGGGTCCCGCGGCCACACGCCCTGGTCGCACAGGTCCGTCCCGACCACGGGCAGCTCCGGCGTGGCGCCCGGCCGCGGTGCCACCCAGCGCCCGGCGGCGACGACCGAGGGCAGGTCGTACGGGGTCAGCTCCACCTCGGGCCGGTACGCGCGCAGCACCGCCCGGATCTCCGGGTCCTGCGGGCACCACACCGGCTGCACCCCGAACAGCCGCGCGACGACGCCGGTGCACGCCGCCACGTCGTACCGGGTGTCGAGGCCGTCCCGGCGCGCCGGGGCCTGGTCCGCGACGACGAGCACCTGACGCGGCCGGAGCGCGTAGTCCTCACCCTCGGCGAACTGGAGCACGGCGGCCTGCCGGATCAGCAGCAGCGCCGCCCGGTTCCGGTCCGCCGGCAGGATCTGCGTGACCCGGCCGGTGTTGATCAGGTCCTGCACCGGCTCGCACAGCGGATA
>CAKUMG010000482.1 GCA_934667465.1 uncultured Actinoplanes sp.
GCCGCGTTTTGGGGATCGACGGGCGGGGTGGCCGCGGTATAGCCTCCGGCGAATAGTTCGGCGAGGAGGCACGGTGTCGGATCGCATTGACGAGCGCATTTATGACGTAGTTGTCAACGACGAGGAGCAATACTCCGTCTGGGTGCAGGGCGCGCCGGTGCCGGCCGGCTGGCGGGCGGCGGGCTTCTCCGGCGACGAGGCGAGCTGCCTGGCGCACATCGACGAGGTCTGGACCGACCTGCGCCCCAAGAGCCTGCGCGACTGGCTGGCCGCGCGCGCCTGACACCCCGCACCGGGTGACGTGCCCGGCGCGTCAGCCCACGGGCGCGGCCGTGCCCGGCGGCCCACCCCGGCCTGGCAGCTCAGTCCCGGGGCGCGGCCGTGCTGTCGCGCAGCACCAGGCGGGTGGGCACGAGGTCCGTGCCCGGGCGGCCGGGCTCGCGCCGGAGCTGGCGCAGCAGCCGGTCGACGCAGCGCCGCCCCATCTCGGCGAAGTCCTGGTGCACCGTGGTCAGCGGCGGGTGGAACGCGGGCGAGTCGGGCAGGTCGTCGAAGCCGACCACGCTGACCTCGCCCGGGACGGCGCGCCCCGCCTCGTGCAGGGCGCGCAGCACGCCGAGCGCCATCTGGTCGTTGGCGGCGAAGACGGCGGTGCACTCCGGGTCCTGGGCCAGGGAGAGCCCGGCGTGGTACCCGGACTCGGCGGACCAGTCGCCGCGGCGCACGGGCGGTGCCGTGGCGCCCGCCTCGCGCAGCGTCTCGCTCCACGCCTGCAGGCGGCGCCCGGCCGCGAACGACTCGACCGGCCCGGCGACGTGGTGCACCGTGCGGTGGCCCAGTTCGAGCAGGTGCCGGGTGGCCTGCCGGGCGCCGTCGGCCTGGTCGGTGTCGACCACCGGATAGAGGTGCCCGGCGTCGGAGTCGACCACCACGACCGGCACGTTCGGCGGCAGCGTGAGATCCGCCGCATCGAGCAGGTGCACCTCCATGATCACGATGATCCCGTCCACGGCCAGCTCGCCGAGGCGGGTGAAGGCGCCCAGCACCCCGTCCTGGGTCGGGACCGCGACCGGGATCAGCGTGATCGCGTAGCCGGCCCGGGCGGCGTGCGTGGCGATGGCCTCCACGGTGCGGCTGTTGCCGGTGGTGCTGAGGGTGAACAGGATGATGCCGAATGTCCGGAACTCGCCGCGCTTGAGCGCCCGCGCCGCGCTGTTGGGGCGATAGCCCAGCTCCTGCATGGCGGCGAGCACCTGCTTGCGGGTGGAGTCCACGACGGCGCTGTGCCCGTTGGCCACCCGGGACACCGTCTGGGCCGACACGCCGGCCAGCCGGGCGACATCGGCCATGCTGACCCCGCGAGCCGCCCTGCGGTCTGTCGACATGACCTGCGTTTCCCCTCTTGACGATCTTGGAGTGTGGTGAAACTATCACCCCGATGTTAACGTAAACATCACATACGTAATCCACCGGAAACAGAGCGTCCCGACCAGCCGCGAAGCGTGATGTTTGCGCAAACATAGCTGGCCGGGGAGAGGGACGTAACCCATGGCCGATCTAGCCGTACGCCGGCGCCGGTCTCTGACGGGCTGGCGCTTCGTCGGCCCCTTCATGGCCGTGTTCGCGCTGGTCTTCCTGGCGCCGATCGCGTACTCGATCTATCTGAGCCTGTACAAGACCCGCATCATCGGCGGGACCTCGTTCGTCGGGCTGGAGAACTACCAGCAGGCGCTGACCGACCCCAGCTTCTGGTCGTCGCTGGGCCGGGTCTCGCTGTTCCTGGTCGTCCAGGTCCCGATCATGCTGTTCATCGCCCTGCTGGTGGCCCTGGCCATCGACAGCGGGCGGCTGCACGGCTCCTCGTTCTTCCGGGTGACGATCTTCCTGCCCTACGCCGTGCCCGCCGTCGTCGCGGCCCTCATGTGGGGCTTCATGTACGGCTCGCAGTTCGGCCTGCTGGGCAGCATCAACGACCAGTTCGGCTGGAGCCTGCCCGACCTGTTGTCGCCGAGCTGGATCCTTGCGTCCATCGGCAACATCAACACGTGGGAGTTCACCGGCTACAACATGCTGATCTTCTACTCGGCGCTGCGGACGATCCCCACCTCGCTCTACGAGTCGGCCGAGATCGACGGCGCCGGCGAGTTCCGGAAGATCACCGCGATCAAGCTGCCCGCCATCCGGGGCGCCCTGGTCGTGGCGACGATCTTCTCGATCATCGGCAGCTTCCAGCTCTTCAACGAGCCCAGCATCCTGCAGAAGCTGGCGCCGAACGCGATCACCACCGACTTCACCCCGAACCTGTACGCGTACAACCTGGCCTTCGCCGGCCAGCAGTACAACTACTCCGCCACCGTGGCGATCGTCATGGGCCTGATCACGATGGTGATCGCCTACGTCGTCCAGCTGCGCGGCACCAAGGAGCGCTGAGATGACGACGACGGTCACGGCGCCGCAGCCGATCGAGGACGACGCACCCGTACGCAGGGGCAAGAACCCGCGCGGCCGCAAGAGCGTCACGCTCACCCTGCTCACCGGCATCGTGCTGGTCTACAGCCTGCTGCCGCTGGTCTGGCTCGTGATCAACGCGACGAAGACCCAGGAGGGGCTGTTCACGTCGTTCGGCCTCTGGTTCGACGACGGCCCGTTCGCGTTCTTCACGAACATCGCGGACACGTTCACGTACAACGACGGCATCTTCCTCCGCTGGCTGGGCAACACGCTGCTCTACGTGGTGGTCGGCGCGGGCGGCGCGACGTTCCTGGCCGTGCTGGCCGGCTACGGCCTCGCCAAGTTCGACTTCGTCGGCAAGAAGGCGGTCTTCGCGATCGTCATCGGCGCGGTCGCGGTCCCCGGTACGGCCCTCGCGGTGCCGACGTTCCTCATGTTCAGCGAGATGGGGCTGACCAACACCCCGTGGTCGGTCATCATCCCGTCGCTGATCACGCCGTTCGGCCTCTACCTGATGTGGACGTTCGCCGCCGAGGCGGTGCCCACCGAGATGCTCGAGGCCGCGCGGATGGACGGCGCCGGCGAGTTCCGCACGTTCTTCAAGATCGTGCTGCCGCTGCTCGCCCCCGGCATCGTCACCGTCCTGCTGTTCAGCATGGTGGCCACGTGGAACAACTACTTCCTGCCGCTCATCATGCTGCGGGACCCCGACTGGTACCCCCTGACCCTCGGCCTGAACGCCTGGAACGCCCAGGCCGCCACCGCGGGTGGTGAGGCCATCTTCAACCTGGTCATCACCGGTTCTCTGCTCACGATTCTCCCGTTGCTGGCAGCGTTCCTGCTGCTGCAGCGTTTCTGGCAGTCCGGCCTCGCCGCCGGCAGCGTCAAGGAATGAACTTTTTTCAACGTGACGAGGGCATACGGCCCGGCGCCGGGTCTCTGCCCCGGCGCCTCGGGACCGATGTCAGGTTGAAAAAGGTTCACTAAAGAGAGGTTCAACGATGAACGGATTCACCCGGCGTCGGCTGCTCGGTGCGGCCCTCGCCTCCACGCTGACCATCGGCCTGGCGGCCTGCGGTGGCGGCGACGACGACGCGACCACCGGCACGCCGGCCGCACAGTCGGTCTCGGACGCCGACGTCGAGACGGCGCTGCAGACCGGCGGCAACCTGACGGTGTGGGCCTGGGAGCCCACCCTGACGAAGGTCGTCGAGGAGTTCCAGAAGAAGTACCCGAACGTCAAGGTCAACCTGGCCAACGTCGGCACCAGCAAGGACCAGTACACCGCGCTGCAGAACGCGTTCCAGGCCGGCAACGGCATCCCGGACGTCGCGCAGATCGAGTACTACGCGCTCGGCCAGTTCGCGCTGCAGAAGAACCTGAAGGACCTGGGCGCGTACGGCGCGACCAACCTCAAGGCCGAGTACAACCCGGGCCCGTGGGCCGCGGTCAACACCGGCGGCGGCGTCTACGGCCTGCCGATGGACTCGGGCCCCATGGCGCTGTTCTACAACGACGAGGTCCTCAAGAAGTACAACGTCGAGGTCCCCAAGACCTGGACCGAGTACCTCGAGGCCGCCCGGACGATCCACAAGGCCGACCCGAAGGTCTACATCACCAACGACACCGGCGACGCTGGCCTCACCACCAGCCTCATCTGGCAGGCCGGCGGCAAGCCCTACACCGTCGACGGCACCAACGTCGGCATCAACTTCGCCGACGACGCCGGCACCCAGGAGTTCGTCAAGGTCTGGCAGACGCTGATCGACGAGAAGCTGCTCGCGCCGATCACCTCCTGGAGCGACCAGTGGTTCCAGGGCATCGCCAACGGCAGCATCGCCACCGTGGCGACCGGCGCCTGGATGCCCGCCAACTTCACCACCAGCGCCCCCGGCGGCTCGGGCAAGTGGCGCGCCGCTGAGCTGCCCCAGTACCAGGCCGGTGGCACCGCGTCCGCCGAGAACGGCGGCAGCGCGCTCTCCGTCACCGAGAAGGCCCCCAACGCCACCCTCGCGTACGGCTTCCTGAAGTTCGCCAACCAGGGCGAGGGCGTCAAGCTCCGCGTCGACGCCGGCGCCTTCCCGGCCACCAGCGCCACCCTCGCCGACCCGGCGTGGCTGGGCACCGAGTTCGAGTACTTCGGCGGCCAGAAGGCCAACGAGGTCTTCGCCAAGTCCGCCCAGGGCGTGCTGACCGGCTTCTCCTACCTGCCGTTCCAGGTCTACTCGAACAGCATCTTCAACGACACCGTGGGCCAGGCCTACGTGTCGTCGACCAAGCTGACCGACGGCCTCAAGACCTGGCAGGACCAGTCCGCGAAGTACGGCAACGAGCAGGGATTCACCGTCAAGTGACAACTCAGCGCTGGCTGCGCCCGACCCAGCCGGGGCAGACGCCCCGGCTGGAGTACGGCGCGGACTACAACCCCGAGCAGTGGCCCCGGGAGGTGTGGGACGAGGACATCCGCGCGATGAACGCCGCGGGCGTCACGGTCGTGTCCCTCGCCATCTTCTCGTGGGCCAAGCTCGAGCCGACCGAGGGGCAGTACGACTTCGGCTGGCTCGACGAGATCATCGAGCTCCTGCACGCCGGGGGCATCTCGGTGGACCTGGCCACGGCGACGGCCTCCCCGCCGCCCTGGCTCACCACCAAGCACCCCGAGATCCTCCCGGTCGACCAGCAGGGCCGCACCATCTGGCCCGGTGGCCGCCAGCAGTGGCGTCCCACGTCGCCGATCTTCCGCCGGTACGCCCTCGGCCTGGTCCGGGCGATGGCGGAGCGCTACGGCAACCACCCCGCGGTGACCGCCTGGCACGTCTCCAACGAGCTGGGCTGCCACAACGTCTACGACTTCTCCGACGACGCCGCGGCGTCGTTCCGGGGCTGGCTGCAGACGCGCTACGGCACCCTCGAGGCGCTCAACGAGGCGTGGGGCACCGCGTTCTGGTCGCAGCACTACAGCGACTGGGCGCAGATCCTCCC
>CAKUMG010000483.1 GCA_934667465.1 uncultured Actinoplanes sp.
ATCCGGAGCCCGGCCTCACTGCCGCGCGGCGTGCCGGGCGGCGATGGCGGCCGCGGCGAGCAGGCCGAGACCCGCGATCATCAGCGGGCCGCTGCCGCCACCGGACGTGCTGCCCCCGCCGGTGTCGGGCGCGCCCTCCGGCGGCGGAGGAGTCGTGGTCCTGGAAGTCTCCGGCGGGTCGCTGGGCTCGGCGGTCTCGGTTTCCGGTGGCTCGCTGGGCTCGGCGGTCACCGGCGGCGGAGTCTCCTCCGGCGGGAAGGTGCCGCTCGGCGGGGGAGCGATCGTGCTGTAGCCGGGCGAGGGGGTCGCGCCGGGCTCCGGGTCGTCGCTGCACGCGGCCAGCGCCGACAGCGGCAGGACGACGAGAACGGCCAGGAGCGCCCAGCGGGGAACGGACGCGGTGCTGGAGGACATCGCTGCCTCCCGGGGATCCGGCCGGTCGTGCCCGCGGCACCGTCGGCTCGCCCCTCCAGGATCAGCGGTCCGGCACGCCCGGCGGTATCAGCCATCCGACAGCCGCGCGGGGACGGCCCTGCGGTGCCTCGCCCTGCTACGAGCCGGGGACGCCGCTCGTCACGCGCCGCCGCTGATCTTGTCCAGCTCGGCCAGGTCGTCCTGTCCGAGCTGGAGCGCGGCACCGGCGATGTTCTCGCGCAGGTGTTCCACGGAGGAGGTGCCGGGGATCAGCAGGATGTTCGGCGAGCGCTGCAGCAGCCACGCGAGGGCGACCGACATCGGCGCGGCACCGAGGCGGGCGGCCACCGCCGACAGGGCGTCCGACTGCAGCGGGCTGAAGCCGCCGAGCGGGAAGAACGGCACGTACGCGATCCGCTCGGCGGCGAGCCGGTCGATCAGCGCGTCGTCGTGCCGGTGCGCGAGGTTGTACATGTTCTGCACGCAGACGATCGGTGCGATCGCCTGCGCCTCGGCGACCTGCTCCGGGGTCGCGTTGCTGACGCCCAGGTGCCGGATCACGCCCTGCCGCCGCAGGTCCGCGAGGGTCTCGAACGCCTCGGCGAGCGAGCCGGGCTCGGGGCCCTCCGCGGTGCCGAGCCGCAGGTTGACCACGTCGAGCCGGTCCAGCCCGAGCCCCTCGAGGTTCGCGTCGACCTGGCGGCGCAGCTCGTCGGGGCGGCGGGCCGGCGGCCAGCCGCCCTGCGCGTCGCGGGTCGCGCCGACCTTGGTCGCCACGGTCAGCCCCGCCGGGTACGGGTGCAGGGCCGCACGGATCAGCTCGTTGGTCACCCGCGGCCCGTACGCGTCGGCGGTGTCGAGGTGCGTGACGCCCAGGGCGACGGCCTCCCGCAGCACGGCGAGCGCGCCGCCGCGGTCGGCGGGCGGTCCCATGACCCAGGGGCCGGCGAGCTGCATGGCGCCGTAGCCGAACCGCGTGACCGTCAGATCGCCCAGCGCCCAGGTGCCGCCGGGGAGGGTGTTCGTTGTGCTTTCCATGCCCACCATGCTCCGGCGGACGGGAGAAACCGGCCAATACCGCCTCGGTCGCCCCTGATACCGCGGGGGTATCACGAAGGCCCCGGACCTGGGGGCAGGTCCGGGGCCTTCGTGGGGTCCGGCCTCAGCGGCCGGCGGGGGAGTGGGACGGGTAGTCGGTGTAGCCGCGGGCGCCGCCGACGTAGAACGTGTCCGGGTCGGGGGCGTTCTCGTCGAGCTCGTGCTGCCAGCGGGCGGCCAGGTCGGGGTTGGCGATGACGGCCCGGCCGATGGCGACGGCGTCGGACACGCCGGTCTCGATCATGCGGACGGCCTCGTCGCGGGTGGTGGGGGTGCCGAAGCCGGAGTTGGCGACGAGCGGGGCCGAGACCGTGCGGCGGATCTTCTGGACCAGGTCGCCGGCCGGGTCGGCGTGCAGGATGTCGACGAAGGCCAGGCCCAGCGGGGCGAGACCCTCCGCGAGCGCGCCGTAGGTGGCGGCGACGTCGTCCGGGTCGGTCTCGAGCGCGCCCTGGATGTTGTGCTCGGGGGAGAGGCGGATGCCCGTGCGGTCCGCGCCGATCGCCTCGGCGACCGCGGTCACGACCTCGACGGCGAGGCGGGCGCGGTTCTGCGGGGAGCCGCCGTACTCGTCGGTGCGCAGGTTGGCGGCGGGCGTCAGGAACTCGTGGAGCAGGTAGCCGTTGGCGCCGTGGATCTCGACGGCGTCGATGCCGGCCGCGATGGCGTTGCGGGCGGCGGCCACGAACGCGGCGACGATGCCGGGCAGCTCCTCGGCGGTCAGCGCCTGCGGGACGGGCAGGTCGGCCTTGCCCTCGGGGATGCGGATCTCGCCCGGTGCGGCGACGGCGCTGGGGGCGACCGTACGGCCGGTGCCGCTGATCGCCGGGTGCGAGATGCGGCCGCCGTGCATGATCTGCATGACGATCGTGCCGCCGGCCTCGTGCACGGCGTCGGCCACCCGGCGCCAGCCGGCGACCTGTTCGGGGGTCTCGATGCCGGGCTGGCCGATCCACGTGCGGCCCTCGCGCAGCGGCCACGTGCCCTCGGTGACGATCATGCCGAGCGACGCGCGCTGCCGGTAGTGCTCGACCAGCAGGTCGCCGGGGACGCCGTCCTCCTCGCCCGCGCGGATGCGGGTCAGGGGCGCCATCACCATGCGGTTGCGCAGGCGCAGGGCGCCCAGGGTCAGCGGCGTGAACAGCTTCTCGTTCGACACGGTGTTCCTTCTCGGGTGAGTTGTGCGCAACTAAATTGTGCGCAATTTAATTGGGCACAACTAAATTGGGCACAACGGAAGTGGCTGTATGGGGCACGTTGAGGGGGTGAAGCCCCGACGCTAGCTCGGAGATCCGGCGCGCCGAAGCGTTAGTGAGCACCGAGACACCGGGGAATAGCCAAGATGAACTCTCTGTGGCTTCCGACACCTATCCGTAATGTCCGGGTCTGCAGGGCCGATGATCCCGTAGCTTTGATGGCTGCTCTGGGCTGCCCATCGGTGAGCGTGTCCGGATGACTCCGACCTCCGAGGTGATGATGGAGCGCACTCGTTGACCGTGACGACTGACCTGCAGCTGGACGACCTCTCCGACCTCGGCGCCCCGGCCGTTTTCCGCACCGGTGCCGCCCCCGCGCGGCGCACGCTGCTGGACGTGCTCGACGCCACCGTGGCCGCGCATCCGCAGGCCGCGGCGATCGACGACGGGTCGCGGGTGCTGACCTACCGGCAGCTGGCCGACGCGGTCGGCGAGCTGCGGGCCACGCTGCACGAGCACGGCATCGGCACCGGCGACCGCGTGGGCGTACGGATCTCCTCCGGGTCTGCCGATCTCTATCTCGCGATCCTCGGGGTGCTGGCGGCCGGGGCGGCCTATGTGCCGGTCGACGCCGACGACCCCGACGAGCGGGCCGAGCTGGTGTTCGGCGAGGCCGGCGTCGCGGCGGTGCTCGGCGACGGGCTGAGCGTGACGATCAAGGCGACCCCGGGGACGCGGACCGAGCGTCCCGGGCCGGAGGACGACGCCTGGATCATCTTCACGTCCGGGTCGACCGGCAAGCCCAAGGGCGTGGCGGTCACGCACGCGTCCGCGGCGGCGTTCGTGGACGCCGAGGCGGAGCTGTTCCTGGTGGAGGGCGGCGAGCCGCTCGGGCCGCGGGACCGCGTGCTGGCCGGGCTGTCGGTGGCGTTCGACGCGTCGTGCGAGGAGATGTGGCTGGCGTGGCGGCACGGCGCGTGCCTGGTGCCCGCCGCGCGCTCGCTCGTGCGCAGCGGCGTCGACCTGGGGCCGTGGCTGGCCGAGCAGCGGATCACCGTCGTCTCGACCGTGCCGACGCTGGCCGCGCTCTGGCCCGCCGAGGCGCTCGACGACGTGCGGCTGCTGATCTTCGGCGGCGAGGCGTGCCCGCCCGAGCTGGCCGAGCGGCTGGCCGTCGAGGGGCGCGAGGTCTGGAACACGTACGGGCCGACCGAGGCGACAGTCGTCGCGTGCGCCGCCCGGCTCACCGGGGACGGCCCGGTGCGCATCGGGCTGCCGCTGCTCGGCTGGGAGCTCGTGGTCGCCGGCCCCGACGGCGAGCCGGTCGCCATGGGCGAGAGCGGCGAGCTGGTCATCGGCGGGGTCGGCCTGGCCCGCTACCTCGACGCGGAGAAGGACGCCACGAAGTTCGCGCCGCTGCCGTCGATGGGCTGGGAGCGCGCGTACCGCAGCGGTGACATCGTCCGCGCGGAGCCCGAGGGGCTGCTGTTCCTGGGCCGCGGCGACGAGCAGATCAAGCTCGGCGGGCGCCGGATCGAGCTGGGCGAGGTCGACGCCGCGCTGCAGGCGCTGCCCGGTGCCGCCGGCGCGGCCGCCGCGGTCAAGACCACCGCCGCCGGCAACCAGCTGCTGGTGGGCTATGTCGTCGCCCGGGACGGCTTCGACACGACCGCCGCCACCGAGCTGCTCCGCGAGCAGCTGCCGGCCGCGCTGGTCCCGCTGCTCGCCGTGATCGACGACCTGCCCACCCGCACCTCCGGCAAGGTCGACCGGGCCGCGCTGCCCTGGCCCCTGGCCGGTCAGGAGCAGGGCGGCGACGCGCTGACGGTGACGGAGGAGTGGCTCGCCCAGGGCTGGGAGCAGATCCTGGGGGTACGCCCCTCGGCCGCGGACGCGGACTTCTTCACCCACGGCGGCGGCAGCCTCACGGCGGCCCAGCTCGTGGCATGGGTCCGGCGCAGCCACCCGCAGGTGTCGGTCGCCGCGATCTACCAGCAGCCGACCCTGGGCGGGCTCGCCGCGCTGCTCGACGGGCTCGAGACCACGGCGGCGGTGCGGCGCGAGGTGCGCCCGGTGCCGCGGCGCGCCGGGTTCGTGCAGGCGCTGCTGATGCTGCCGATGGCGGCGCTGGTCGGGCTGCGCTGGCTGGTGATCCTCGCCGCGCTGAGCAACGTGCTGCCGGCGGCCGGCGCGCCGCGGGTCTCGTGGTGGTGGATCGCCGCGGGCTGGCTGGTGCTGTTCAGCCCGCCCGGGCGGATCGGGCTGGCGGCCGGTGCGGCGCGGCTGCTGCTGCGCGGCGTACGGCCCGGCGCCCATCCCCGCGGCGGCGGCGTCCACCTGCGGTTGTGGGCCGCCGAGCGGTTCGCGGAGCTGACCGGCGCGACCGGGACCGCCGGGGCCACGTGGATGACCGCGTACGCCCGGGCGCTCGGCGCGCAGCTCGGCCCGCACGTCGACCTGCACTCCGCGCCCCCGGTCACCGGCATGCTCAAGGTGGGCCGCGGCGCCGCGATCGAGCCCGAGGTCGACCTGTCGGGCACCTGGGTCGACGGCGACGTGGTGCACATCGGCCGGATCCGGGTCGGTTCCGGCGCCCGGGTCGGCGCTCGCAGCACCCTCGCGCCCGGCGCCCGGGTCGGCAAGGGCGCGCACATCGCCGCGGGCACGACCGTCACGGGCGCGGTCCGGGCCGGTCAGCGCTCGGCCAAGGAC
>CAKUMG010000484.1 GCA_934667465.1 uncultured Actinoplanes sp.
GAGCAGCACCGGGCGGGCGGCGTGCAGCAGCTCGTAGACGCAGGTGTCGCCGTCGGCGGTCTTGAGGTCGGCGTCCGGGACGCGGCGTCCCGCCAGCGGATGACCGCCGCCGACCCGGTAGCGCACGGTCAGCGCGGTGAGCATGCCGCGCAGCGTCCGGTTGACGTCGTCGGACTGCAGCAGCGTGCTGAAGACGTCGCGCAGGGCGTCGGTGTGCGGGCCGGGGCGGGCGAGGGCCGACTGCGCCCGGGTGTTGTGCAGCACCTGCTCGCCGACCGGGTGCCGCTCGTCGTGGTAGGTGTCCAGCAGGCTCTCCGGCGCCCGGCCGGTGACCACCGCGGCGAGCTTCCAGCCGAGGTTGACCGCGTCCTGCACGCCCATGTTGAGTCCCTGCCCGCCGGCCGGGAAGTGGATGTGCGCCGCGTCGCCGGCCAGCAGCACCCGGCCCGCCCGGTAGCGGGCGGCCTGCCGGGCCGCGTCGCTGAACCGCGAGACCCACCGCGGGCTGGTCATGCCGAAGTCGGTGCCGGCGAGCCGGATCAGGGACTCGCGCAGCTGTTCGAAGGTCACCGGGTCGTCGCGGCCGGCGACGCGGTCGTACTCGGAGGCGATCACCCGGTACCAGCCCGGCTCGAACGCGATCGCGGACCAGTCGCCGGTGGGGCAGCGCCGCACCCAGACGTAGTCCTCGGTCAGCTCCGGGAGCTCGACGTCGCCGATCAGCGCGGTCATCGTCGCCGGGGTGCCCGGGAAGTCGATGCCCGCCAGCTTGCGGACCGCGCTGCGCCCGCCGTCGCAGCCCACGAGATAGCGGGCCCGCACCGTGCGGGTCGCGTCCGGCGCCGTGCGCAGCTCGACGGTCACCCCGGCGTCGTCCTGGGCGAGTCCGGCCACCTCCGACGACCACTGGATCCGCACCCCGAGCTCGACGGCCCGCTCCTCGAGCAGCCGCTCGATGTCGGCCTGCAGGATCATCAGCGGATAGGGGTGCCGCGACTCGGACTCGTCGAACTCCAGATAAAGGCCGGAGAAGTGGCCTACGGGTTGCGGGTCACCGATTGCCAGGAAGCGATCGAGAATGCCACGCTGGTCGAGCACCTCCAATGTTCTCGAGTGCATTCCGCCGGCCCGCGATTCGCCCGTTCTCCGTGCGAGCCGCTCGACGACCAGGACATCGGCTCCCGCCAGCCGGAGTTCGCAGGCGAGCATCAGCCCGGTGGGCCCGGCCCCCGCGATCACCACATCCGCATCCACGCCGCTGCTTTCCACGTCGTTATCCCCTCACATCCCTGACCGGTGTTGTCGGACCACCGTCACCGTCACGCACCCGCGAAGCCCGGGCAACCAGCGCCGGAGCCGGTGCGCGGCGCGCCGCCGGCCGCCTTGTGCTGTCCCGCCGGCGGGACGATCGTCGAATGGCGCCCGGGCCACACTTCTCGCCGCGACTTGCGGCGGCCCGCCGGAACGGTGTGCCCGGGCGCGAATTGACGGAACACTCGAATCGGCCGCCGGGAAATGGTGCGGGCGGCGACCCGGACAGGACCGGAGAAAACCCGTAGGGGCAACCCCGATCGGCGAGAACAAGGGGAGATCGAGCATGGAATCGTCACCGCGGACGGCCCACCACAATGGTGGCGGCGGCGCAGTCACGGAACGACCGGCGGCCTCGGCGTCGCTGGCGCAGGAGGTCGCGGGTGTCTGGGCGGCATGCCTCAACGGCCGCGAGGTCGGGGTGGACGACGACTTCTTCGCCCTCGGCGGCAGCTCGCTGGCCGGCATCAAGATCATCGACCGGCTGGCGGAGGAGCACGGCGTGCGGCTCTCCGTGCGGGCCTTCTACCTGGCGCAGACGCCGGCCCGGGTCGCCGAGCTGATCGAGCAGGGGAGGGCCGGGGCGTGAGACTGACGCCGGGCCCCGCCCAGGACATCGACCTGGACAGCGTCGACCTGTTCGACCTGGACCTCTACACCTCCGGCGACCCGCACCTGATCTGGGACGTGATGCGGGCCAAGGCGCCCCTGCACCACCAGGTCCTGCCCGACGGTCGCGAGTTCTGGTCGGTGACCCGTTACGAGGACGTCTGCCGCGTGCTCGGCGACCACCGCGAGTTCACCTCCGAGCGCGGCACGGTCCCCACCCACCTGGGCACCGACGACGCCGCGGCGGGCAAGCTGCTCACCTCCATGGACCCGCCGCGGCACACCCAGGTCCGCCGGGCCATCGGCGCCAAGCTGACCGCGCGCGCGGTGGCGCCGTGGGAGGACCGCATCCGCCGGACGGTGGTGCGCTTCCTCGAGCCGGCGTTCGACGGCAGCGTCTTCGACCTGGCCGAGCGGGCGCTGCTGCTGCCCGCGATGGTCACCGGCCCGCTGCTCGGCATCCCCGAGCAGGACTGGGAGGAGCTGGTGCAGCTGACCGCGATGGTCACGGCGCCCTCGGACCCGCACTTCAAGCAGGGCAGCGAGGCCGCGACCCTGGCGATCGCGCACCACGAGCTGATCACCTACGTCAACGACTGGGTCACCCGGCGGCGGGCGGCCGGAGGCGACGACGGCAGCCTGCTCGACCACCTGATGAACCTGCGCGCCGGCGACGCCCCGCTGACCGACGAGGAGATCGCCCTCGACGGCTACAGCATCCTGCTCGGCGCGAACGTGACCACCCCGCACACGGTCTCCGGCACGGTCCAGGCGCTGATCGAGCGGCCCGACCAGTTCGCCGCGGCGCAGGCCGACCCGTCGCTGATCCCGAACCTGGTCGAGGAGGGACTGCGCTGGACGTCCGCCGCGTGCAACTTCATGCGGTACGCGGTGGGCGACATCGAGATCGGCGGCGGCACGATCCCGGCGCGCGCCGCGGTCGTCGCGTGGATCGGCTCGGGCAACCGCGACGAGTTGCAGTTCCCCGACCCGCACACCTTCGACATCACCCGCACCGGCGCCAAGCGCCACGTCGCGTTCGGGTTCGGCCCGCACTTCTGCATCGGTGGCCCGCTGGCCCGGATGACCCTGCGCGTCTTCTTCGAGGAGCTGTTCCAGCGGTTCTCCGCGATCGAGCTCGCCGGCGAGCCCGAGCACCTGCGGTCGTACTTCATCGCCGGGATGACCCACCTGCCGATCGTCGCGCAGAACCGGCGCGCGTCGTGACCGCGGCCCCGCTCACCGCCGCCTCACCGTGGTTCGTCCGGCCACCGTCCGCCGACCGCCCGGCCCGGCTCTTCTGCTTCCCCTTCTCGGGGTCCGGCGCCTCGGCCTTCAGCGCCTGGCCGGCCGTGCTCGGCGACGTCGAGGTCTGCCCGGTGCAGTTCCCCGGCCGGGAGAACCGGCTGGCCCACCCGCACTTCGGCACGTACGAGAACCTCGCCGACAGCCTGATCGACCCGCTGCTGCCGGTGCTCGACCGGCCGTACGCGTTCTTCGGCCACTGCGCCGGCGCGCTGCCCGCGTTCGAGACCGTGGTCCGGCTCGCCGATCGTGGCCTGCCCACACCGGAGCGCCTGTTCGTCTCGGGCCAGCCGGCCCCGCACGACGCGGCGAGCGACCGGATGCTGGGGATGAGCGAGCCGGAGCTGCGCATGGAGCTGGAGGCGTTCCTGCGCGGCCGGGGGATCGAGCCGCGGCCGGACATGGTCGAGATGGGCCTGTCGGTGCTGCTCGACGACCATGCCGCCGCCGGGCGCTACCAGCGGGCGGAGCCGGTCACGATCCCGTGCCCCATCGTCGTCGTGCACTGGCGCGACGACCCCGAGGTGAGCCTCGACGAGCTCACGGGATGGCGCCGGTACTCGGACTCCGTCGACTTCCGGGTCGTCGGCGGCGGCCACTACGACTTCATGGACGCGCCGGACGAGCTTCGGAGCCTGCTGACCAGCTGGCGCTGACGGCGGCGGGCCGGGACGACGGCCGTACGCCGCAAGGATGGAAGGAAATCGCATGGTCAAGTCAGAAGCCGGCATCGCGGTCGTCGGGATGTCGTGCCGTTTTCCGGGTGTGGACAGCGTGGCGGAGTTCTGGCGGCTGCTCGTGGACGGGCGGTCGACCGTCGGGACGTTCCCGGAGCACCGGCTGACCGATGCGCGGGCCTCCTCCGGCCCGGACACCGACACCTTGCGGACGGGCTCGTTCCTGGACGCCGTCGACGGGTTCGACGCGTCGTTCTTCGGCACCGGCGCCGCCGAGGCGGCAGCGATGGACCCGGCCCAGCGGCTGGCGCTGGAACTCGCCTGGGAGGCCGTCGAGGACGCCCGGATCCTGGCGTCCGCGCTGGCGGGCCGGGAGATCGACGTCGTGGTCAGCACCGCGCCCTCCGGCTACGACCTGCTGCGCAAGCTGTCCGGCAGCGACCGGGACGACCACTACGCGGCGCTCGGGTCGAGCGGCGCGCTGATCGCGAACCGGATCTCCAGCCTGTTCGACGTGCGCGGGATGAGCTTCTGCGCGGACTCCGGCCAGTCCTCGTCGCTGGTGTCGCTCGCGCTGACGTGCGAGCGGATCCGGGCCGGCGCGGTCGACCTGGCGATCGCCGGCGGCGTACACCTGATCACCGACCCGGAGGCCGGGCTCGGCCTGGCGAACCTGGGCGCGCTGTCGCCCGACGGCCGCTGCTTCACGTTCGACGACCGGGCCAACGGCTTCGTCCGCGGCGAGGGCGGCGCGTTCGTCCTGCTCAAGCGGCTCGACCTGGCCGTCGCCGACGGCGACCACATCTACGCGGTGGTCGGCGGCTGGGGGGTCGGCAGCGGGGGAGCCACCAGCCGCATGCCCGACCCGAGCCCCACCGGGCAGGCCGCGGCGACCCGGGCCGCCCTCGGCCGCGCGGGCGTCGGCTTCGACGACATCGACTACCTCGAGGCGCACGGCACCGGCACCCGGCTGGGTGACCCGGCGGAGATCGCCGGCCTGCGCGAGGTGATCGGCGGGTCCGGGCGCAGCCGTCCCCTGACGATCGGCTCGGTCAAGACCAACGTGGGGCACCTGGAACCGGCCGCGGGCATCGTCGGTTTCGTGAAGACGGCGCTGTGCCTGGACCGGGGCCGGCTGGTCCCGAGCCTGAACTTCGCGTCGCCGAACACCGCCATCGCCGGGTTCGCGGAGGATTTCGAGGTCCTGCGCGAGGCCCGGCCCTGGCCGGACCGCGACGGCCGGCCGCGCCGGGCCGGCGTGTCGTCGTTCGGCATGGGCGGCACCAACGCACACGTGATCCTCGAGCAGGCCCCGGAGAGCCGGGTGGAGGCGGGCCCGGTCGTGCCGGAGGCCGCCGCGGTGGTGCCGTGGGTGCTCTCGGCGCGGTCGGCGGCGGCCCTGCGGGCGCAGGCGGCCCGGCTGCGCGACCTGGTGGCCTCCGACGCGTCCCTGCCGGCGGCCGACGTGGCCCACTCGCTGCTCGCGACGCGGAACCGGTTCGAGCACCGGGCGGTGG
>CAKUMG010000485.1 GCA_934667465.1 uncultured Actinoplanes sp.
CCTCTGTGCGGAGCGCCCGCGGCAGATCGCCGGCGCCGGCGCGAGCTGGAGGACTTCGCGTGGAACGTCAGATCGCCGGTCTGTCCGATGTGCCCGTCGGGTTCGCGGACATGTCATCGGCTGCCGGTTCCGACCGGGATGCGCCCTACCGCCGTCCCGGGGAGACTGCCGCGTCGTTCCGCCGCCCGCCGGCCTCCTTCGACGATCTTTCGTCGGGCGGGCCGGCGCTCGCCCGGCCCTACTCCGGGGCTCCCTTCTCCGGTGCCGGTGCTCCCTCCTCCGGTGCCGGCGGCAACGGCCCGGACACCGGGAGCTGGAACGCGTTCGCTGCAGGGGACGCCGAGGTCGAGCCGGGGCGGGCGGGCGCGTGGCGCGCCGATCCGGGGCGGCTCGAGGGGCGGGCGCGGCGGGAGGCGGAGGACCGGTGGGAGGCCGAGCGGCAGCGCGAGGAGCGGCCCGAGCCCCCGTACGGTCCGGCGCCGCCGGCCACCAACGGGCGTACGGCCTTCGGCTTCACGGCCGGGCCGATCAGCGGGCACTGGCGGGACGGCGCGCCGACGTCCGGGGCGCCGGCTGGCCGCGACTTCGTTCCGGCGCGCCGGCCCCCCGCGGACCGCGATGACCACATCGGGGACCTGGTCGGCGACACGCCGCACGAGATCCGTCCGCATCGCGCCACCGCCACTGCTGCCTCGGCACCGCGGCAGGGCCGTGGCGTCATGCTGGCGGGCCTCGCCCTGACGGCTGCGGTGCTCTTCGGCGGCACGGTCGCGGGGATCGCGTACTACTCCGGCGCCGGCGACGACGGTCCCGGCGGCGTGGTCGAGGCCGGCGCGGCCGGTGCGGGCGGCAGGACTGTGGACCGGACCGCCGCGGCGCCGCTCGAGGGGCGCACCAAGGCGTCGTTCGAGCTGGTCAGCGCCGTCACCAAGGTGACCGTGCGCAGCGCCGACCTGGGTGACCTGCTCTACCGCATGACCACCGCGGAGGACTCGGGCATGGTGCCGAAGCCGGTCCTGGAGCGCGACGGCGTACAGCTGAACCTGGCGCCGGAGACCGAGGCCGTGCCCGGCACCGGCGAGGTCGAGGTGACCCTGTCCAGCAAGGTCACGTGGAAGCTGCTCTTCTCCGGCGGTGCCGACGAGCAGCAGCTCGACCTGGAGAAGGGGAAGATCGGCGCGATCGACTTCCAGGGCGGCGCGCGGCGCACCTCGATCCGGCTCCCCGAGGCGGCGGGCACCGTGCCGGTCAAGGTGCTCGGCGCGGTCGACGAGCTGGCGATGACGTCGCCGACGGGCAACCCGGTGCGGGTCAAGGTCAAGGGCGGCGCCCAGACGGTGGCGGCCGGCGCACGTACGCTGACCGACATCGAGCCCGGGTCGACGATCACGCCCAGGGACTGGGCGACCGACGACCGCTACGACGTCTCGGCGGAGTCCCGCGTCACGCTGCTGACCGTCGACACCCGCGAATAGTCGTCCTTGTTCGATGCCGGCACGCCGGGCCACCCGTGGCGGCCCGGCATGCGGTGCGTCAGGACAGGACGCGCAGGCGGACGGTCTGGCTCATGCCGCGCAGCTTGTCGAGGACGTCGGCGCTGAAGCTGCCGCCGATGTCGGTGATCAGGTAGCCGTACTCGCCGCGGGTGCTCAGCATCTGGCCCTCGACGTTGACCTGGTGCTCGGCGAGGATGCTGTTGACCTGGGCCAGGACGCCCGGCATGTTGACGTGCACGTGGACGATGCGGCTCATGTCGGGCTGCGACGGCAGAGCGATGCTGGGCAGGTTGATGCTCAGCGTCGTGTTGCCCTCCTGCACGAAGTGGACCAGCTTGTTCGCGACGAAGTCGCCGATGTCGGCCTGCGCCTCCTCGGTGGACCCGCCGATGTGCGGGGTGAGGATGACGTTGGGCAGCCCGCGCAGCTCCGAGACGAACTCGTCGCCGCGGCCCTTGGGCTCCTGCGGAAAGACGTCGACGGCCGCGCCGGCCAGCCGGCCGCTGGTGAGGGCGTCGCGCAGGTCCTCGTGACCGACCACGATCCCGCGGGAGAGGTTGAGGAAGATCGCGCCCTGCTTCATCCTGGCGAACTGCTCGGCGCCGAAGAAACCGGCGTTGCCGGGGCGGCCGTCGACGTGCAGGGTCACCACGTCGGCCTGCTCGAGCAGCTCGTCGAGGCTGGAGCAGCGCTGAGCATTGCCGAGCGCCAGCTTGTCGGCGGTGTCGTAGAACAGCACGTGCATGCCGAGGTTCTCCGCGAGCACGGAGAGCTGGGTGCCGATGTTGCCGTAGCCGACGATGCCGAGCTTGCGGCCGCGGACCTCGTGGCTGCCGTTGGCGGCCTTGTCCCAGACGCCCTCGTGCATCAGGTTGTTCTTCTCGGTCAGCCGGCGCGTCATCGCGATGATCTCGGCGAGCGCCAGCTCGACGACCGAGCGGGTGTTGGAGAACGGCGCGTTGAAGACCGCGATGCCCGCCCGCGAGGCGGTGGCGAGGTCGATCTGGTCGGTGCCGATGCAGAACGCGCCGATGGCGACCAGGCTGTCCGCGGCCTCGAGGGCCTTCGCGGTCACCTGGGTCTTGGACCGGATGCCGAGCAGGTGCACGCCCGGGAGGCGCTCGATGAGCTCGGCCTCGTCGAACGCGTTGCGGACGGACTCGACCTGGTAACCCTCTGCCTCGAGCCGGGACACCGCGTCGGGGTGGATGCTCTCGAGCAGCAGAACTCGTACCTTGGCTTGGTCGATCATCACTTTCCATTTCGTATGGGGGGATCGTCCCGGGCCGCCACGCCGAAGCCCGCGTCACAGGTGTCCCAGAGTAATGGCCCGGATTGCCCGGACCCTCATCCGTGTGCCGGAGGTCCCACCTGCCGGTCAGGCCGTCACCCGGGTCCGTGCCTGGGAGATTCCTGGCAGGAAGGTAGCGGTTCGGAAACGGAGGGTGAGCGTCGGCGGGCGTCAGGGAGGAAAATGTCACACTGGCGCGGCACGATGCGAGGCATGCCCAGCCAAGGACGTGACACATGAGCGCACCGGCCATCGAGGCATCCGGCCTCGTCAAGATCTTCGGGGACAACCGCGCGGTCGACGGCGTCGACCTGAGCGTTCCCCCGGGCACCGTCTACGGGCTCCTCGGCCCCAACGGCGCAGGCAAGACCACCCTCGTCCGCATGCTCGCCACCCTGCTGCGCCCCGACGGGGGACAGGCCCGCGTGTTCGGCAACGACATCGTCCGCGAGGCCGACGCGGTCCGCAGCCGGGTCAGCCTGACGGGGCAGTACGCCTCGGTGGACGAGGACCTCACCGGCGCCGAAAATCTGGTGCTGCTCGCCCGGCTCCTCGGCCACGACCGGCGCGCCGCGCGGACCCGGGCCGACCGGCTGCTGGAGGCGTTCGGGCTGACCGACGCGGCCGCCCGGCAGGTCAAGAAGTATTCGGGCGGCATGCGCCGGCGCATCGACATCGCCGCGAGCATTCTCAACACCCCGGACCTGCTCTTCCTCGACGAGCCCACCACCGGCCTCGACCCGCGCAGCCGCAACCAGGTGTGGGACATCATCCGGGTCGTCGTCGCCAACGGCACGACCGTGCTGCTCACCACGCAATATCTGGACGAGGCCGACCGGCTGGCTAGCCGCATCGCGGTCGTCGACCACGGCCGGGTGATCGCGGAGGGCACCCCGGGCTCGCTCAAGGCCTCGATCGGCGCGGGCACCGTCCACGTCCGGCTCCGCGACCCCGGCCGCCGCCCGGAGGCGGAGCGGCTGCTCGGCGCCGCGCTGGGTGCGCCGGTCCAGGCCGAGTCGGATCCGGTCGCCTTGACCGTACGCGTGACGGGCGCGGCTTCCGACAGCAACGCGGCCGAGCAAGCGGCACAGGCGCTCTCGGCGCTCGCGGCGGCGGGGATCGTCGTGGACGACTTCTCGCTCGGCCAGCCCAGCCTCGACGAAGTGTTCCTGGCGCTCACCGGACCCGTGCTGGCTGACGCCTCTGCCCCGGGAGGAACGGCATGACCACCACCAGCCCGGCCCCGGTGACCCTGGAGGGGCCGTCCGCCGAGACCCTCGCCGCCGTCCTGACCCGCGAGGAGCGCCCGTCGCGGCCCGGGCCGCTCGCGGCGTCGTTCACCTTCGGCTGGCGCGCCATGCTGAAGATCAAGCACGTCCCCGAGCAGCTCTTCGACGTGACCGCGTTCCCGATCATCATGACGCTGATGTTCACGTACCTCTTCGGGGGTGCCCTCGCCGGCTCGACCCGGGAGTACCTGCAGTACCTGCTCCCCGGCATCATGGTGACCAGCGTCGTGATGATCACCATGTACACGGGCGTCGGCCTCAACACCGACATCGAGAAGGGCGTCTTCGACCGCTTCCGCACCCTGCCGGTGTGGCGGCCGGCCGCCCTCGTCGGCATGATCTTCGGCGACGTCCTGCGCTACATGCTGGCGGCGACGACCATCATGATTGTCGGCCTGGTCCTCGGGTTCCGGCCGGAGGGCGGCTTCGCCGGCGTCCTGGCCGGCGTCGGGCTGCTGGTCGTCTTCTCCTTCGCCTTCTCCTGGATCTGGACCATGTTCGGGCTGCTCCTGCGCTCGGAGAAGTCGGTCATGGGCGTCAGCATGCTGGTGCTCTTCCCGCTGACCTTCCTCAGCAACGTCTTCGTCGACCCGGGCACGATGCCGGGCTGGCTGCAGGCCTTCGTCGAGGTCAACCCGATCACCCACCTGGTGGCCGCGGTCCGCTCGGTGATGGGCGGCAGCACGGACATGGGCGAGGTCATGTGGGTGCTCGTCGCGTCGGCCGTGCTGGTGGCCGTGTTCGGGCCGCTGACCATGCGCCTCTACAACCGGAAGTGACGCCCGCCCGGCCCGGAACCACGACCCCACGGAAGTGCCGTACCCGCACAGCATCATGAGGCATGAGCATCAACGCCCAGGTGATCCCCGAATTGGCGCAATGGCAGAAGCGGCTGCGGGAGCAGGCGGGTGACAACGCCCGCCGCAAGACCGTCCTCGAGAAGCAGCGCGACGAGTTCCGGCGGCGTCGCGCGCACGGGCTGGTGGAGCGTCATGCCGAGCGGCTCGTGCGCATCCGTGGCTGGAGCGGGCCGTTCCCACCCGATCCCGAGAGTTCCGAGTGGTGACAGCGATCGGGCCGGGCCGCCGCATCGCGCGGCGACCCGGCCCGGTCGCTTCCCACCCGCTCGTCGGTGGGTTCCTCCGGTCGTTCAGTAACGGAACTGGCTGACCAGGCCGCTCAGCTCGGTCGAGAGGCGGGTGAGCTCGCCGGTCGCCGCGCGGGACTGCGAGACGCCCTCGCTGGTCTGCTGGGCGGCGTCGGCGACCCCGGTGATGTTCTCGGCGATCTGCGAGGTGCCGCCCGCGGCCTGGCTGACGCTGCGGCTCATCTCGTT
>CAKUMG010000486.1 GCA_934667465.1 uncultured Actinoplanes sp.
ACACGATCAGGAAATAATCGACATATCCCATCGAATGGATAACGTCCAGCTCATACCTCAGGCGCTCCCGCAGCGTTCCGCGGCGATGGTCCAATGGGCGATGTCTAACACGATCATGCTCAGACTAGCTGGAGAATCCACCCGAACCTGGCACTGACAATTCCGCATTTCCTAGCTGAACGAACATGCTGGGATCAGATGCCCTCTTAGAGGATCAGATGCCCTCTTATGGTGCTGGTTCTGCGTCTGGGGTAGGTATGGCCGCCACCCTGACGGCCGCCGGCCTGTTCCTGGTCCGGCCGCGGGATCGCTGGGCGGGCCGATTCCGCGGCTATCAGACCCTGGTACTGCGAGTCGCCGGCGCGCTGCTCGTGCTGGTCGGCCTGGGCCTGGCCGGTCGCGCCCTGATCGCCGTCGGCTGACGCGGTACCGTCACACCATGACGGGGGTCTATGAGACAGGCGAGCGGTACGTGATCCGGGAGGGCCGCCCCGCCGACGCGGCCGAGCTGGCCGGGTTGCAGGCGGCGGCGCAGCTGCAGTCCGCGACCGGCGGACAGCCACACCCCGGCATCGCGGCGTGGACCGAGGACCTGTTCGCCGGGCACCCCACGGTGGCGCCCGCCGACTTCCTCGTGGAAGAGGAGCTGTCCACCGGCAGGGCCGCCGCCAGCCCGGTCAGCATGCGGCAGGAGTGGAGCCTGGCGGGCGTGACGTTGCCGACGGCGCAGATCGATCTGGTCGGCACCGCGCCGGAGCACCGGAGCACCGGAGCACCGGGGCAACCGGTTGACCGAGCGGATAATCGCCGTGCTGCGCCGGCGGCTCGACGGCGACCGCATTTTCCTGCAGATGATCGAGGGCATCGCGTACGTCTACCGCAGCTCCGGCTACGACTACGCCCTCGCGAACGACGGCGCGCCCGCGGTTCCGGCGAGCGACGTGCCGGCGGCTGAGGGCGGCCCGGCGATCCGTCCGGCCACCGCCGCGGACGCGGAGGCCCTGGCCGGCATCGACAAGGGGCTCACCGCCGGGCCGGCGTTGTTCTGTCCGCGGGATGCCGGCGTGTGGCGCTACGAGATCACGGGCCGCCGGCCGGAGGACATCGCCCGGCGGGAGGTCGCCGTGGTGACGGGCGGGTCCGGGGTGCGCGGCTATCTGGTGTATCGCGGGGGTGAGACGCCGATCGTGGTCGCCGCGGCCGTCGCGGATCCGGCGGACTGGCCCGAGACCGCGGCCGCCATGTACGCGTACCTGGTCGCGGACGGCACCGCGAGGACGGTCCGCCCCCTGCTGCCCCCGGACCATCCTCTCGTCCGGTTCGGCCCGGCCGGCGTGCCGAGGCGCCCCCGCGGCTGGTACGTCCGCACCGGCGACGCCCCCGGCCTCCTCGCCCGCCTGCAGCCGCTGCTCCGTGCCCGCTGGGAGGGTCTGCGCCGGCCCGGTTCGGCACTGCTGATCGACCTGTACGGCAAGTCCGCGCGCCTCGACTTCACCGGCGGCGTCCTGACGGCGGTGCACGAGGTGCCCCGCGGCGGCCGCCCGGATGCCGCCGTCCCGCCCGGCGCGTTGCTGCAACTGGCGCTGGGCCACCGCACCCTGCCCGAGGTCCTCGCCACGTGGCCCGACTGCGAGCTCCGCGACCGCGGTACCGAACAGTTCCTGACGGCGGCGTTCCCGCGCGTGCCCGTTCACGTGTGGCCCCGCAACTAACCGACGGCCCACCGCACCAGCGCGGGCACGCACCGTGCAGCGAAGTCCTCGTAGTCGGCCGGCACGTTGTAGGCGTGCGCGGACAGCCGCAGATAACTGACCCCGCCGAACGTCGAGAACGCGCACTCGGCCCCGAGCTCGTCGAGGACCCGCGCCCGCAACGCGTCCGGGACGGCGGCGAGCGTGCCGGGTAGCCGGACCAGCCGCATCGGGCCGACCGGCATGCCCACGTCGACCGCGTGGTCCTCGCCGGTCAGCGCCGAGAACGCCGAGGCGATCAGGGAAGCCCCGTAACTCGCCAACCGCGTCGCATGGTTCCGGACCGTCTCCCACCCCCACGTGTCCGCGATCCAGGAGTGGGCGGCCGGGGCGGCGAGGTGGCTGGTCGCGTCGAGCGTGCCCTGCACGTCGAAGCGGGCCGGGAAGGGCGAGGTCGCGCCCCACGAGTCGATCAGCGGGTAGAGCCGGTCGGCGACAGGGGAGCGGGCGATCAGGATGCCGCTGCCGGGCGGCGCGCAGCCGAACTTGTGCAGGTTGCCGACCCACACGTCGCAGTCGAGCCCCGCCAGGGGGTCGGCGATCAGGAACGGGACGTGGGCGCCGTCGACCAGGACCGGGATGCCGAGCGTGCGGGCGTGGGTGCTGACCGCTGCGACCGGCAGGAAGCGGGCGGTGGGCGAGGTGACGTGGTCGAGCACGATCAGCCCGGTCCGCGCGGTGATGCCGGCGACGATCGCGTCGAAGGACGAGGAAGAATCCGCCGACAGAGGTACGTGCACCGTGCGCACCCGGCCGCCGATCCGCCGCGCCAGCCGCTCGGCACCCATCACCACCGCGCCGTAGCCGTGGTCGGTGACCAGAATGTCCGATCCGGGGGCGACCGGCAGGCCGTGGTACGCCGCGGTCGCGCCCCCGCTCGCGTTCGGCACCAGTGCCAGCGACCCGGGCGGCGCGCCCAGCAGCGACGTCAGCGCCTCGCGGGCCGCGGCGAGCCGGGGCGGCAGGTCGTTGAACCAGCGCACCGGTGCTTGCTCCATCACACTGCGCAGCGCCGCCTGCGCCTGCAGCGCTACGGTAGGCACCGCCCCGAACGACCCGTGGTTGAGATGCCGCAGCGCCGGGGTGAGGTTCCAGCCCGCCGCGGCCGGGCGCCCGTCGGGCAGAGTCAGCGGTTCCATGGCGCTCCCAGGCTCAGTAAAATTTCACTGCGCCGGAAACCCTCGGGAAGAAGTCGGGAAAAGTCAAGATCTCCCGCGATCGCAGAGCATGTGACATAGTACTGCCGTGTCCAACTCCCCGAGGGTCGTCGTCGTGGGCGCCGGCATCGTCGGCGCGGCGATCGCCCGCGTCCTCGCCCGCGCCGGCTGTGACGTCACCGTCGTCGACCGCGGCTCCTCCGCCGGGGGCACCTCCGCCAGCGGCGAGGGCAACCTGCTCGTCTCCGACAAGGGCCCCGGCGCCGAGCTGCGGCTCGCCCAGCGCTCCCGCGAGGCCTGGCTCACGATCGGCGACGAACTGCGCGACGAGCTCCCGGCCGGCTTCCCCGGCCTCGAGCTCGAGCGCAAGGGCGGCCTCGTCGTCGCCACGACCGACGCCGGCGCGACAGCCCTGCGGGAGTTCGCCGCCACGCAGCGCACCGCCGGGGTGCACGCCGAAGAGATCGACGAGGCGCGCGCCCGCGAGCTGGAGCCGCACCTGACCCCGCACGCGGCCACCGCGGTCTGGTACCCCGAGGACATGCAGGTCCAGCCGGTCGCCGCCACCGAGGCGCTGCTCGCCGCCGCCCGCCACCACGGCGCGCGCGTCGAACAGGGCGTCGAGGTCCTCGGGGCGATCCAGGACGGCACCAAGCTGACCGGCATCAGGACCAGCGCCGGAAAGAAAAACGCCGACGCCGTCATCGTCGCCGCCGGCCCGTGGTCCGGGGAGGTCGCGCAGCGGCTCGGTGTGGTGCTGCCGGTACGCCCGCGGCGCGGCACGGTGCTGGTCACCGCGCGCATGCCGCAGCGCGTGTTCCACAAGGTCTACGACGCCGACTACGTGGGTGCCGTCGGGTCGGGCTCCGCGGATCTGCAGGTCTCCAGCGTGGTCGAGTCGACGGCGGCCGGCACGGTGCTGATCGGCTCGTCCCGCGAGCGCCGCGGGTTCGACGACCGGATCGAGGCGCGCGTCCTGACCGCCCTGGCCGCGAAGGCGCTGCTGCTGTTCCCGTTCCTCGCCGACGTGCAGGCGATGCGCGCGTACGGCGGCTTCCGGCCCTTCGTCCCCGACCACCTGCCCGTGATCGGCGCCGACCCCCGCCTGCCCGGCCTGTGGCACGCCACCGGTCACGAGGGCGCCGGCATCGGGCTCAGCCTCGCGACCGCCGACATGATCCACGACCAGCTGCTGCACGGCACCGCGGACGACGAGTTCCGGGTGGACCGGCCGACACTGCGGGGAGCCGCCTGATGCACATCACCTTCGACGGCGACACCGTGCCGGGACGCGACGGGCAGACCATCGCCGCGATGCTGCTCGGCGACGGCCGCGTGTCCTGGCGTCGTTCGCGTACCGGCCGCCCCCGCGGCGTGTTCTGCGGCATCGGCGCCTGCTTCGACTGCCTGGTGACGGTCAACGGCCTGCGAGATGTACGCGCCTGCCAGCGCCGTGCCGCCGACGGCGACACCGTGGAGATCCAGGAGGACCACCGTGACTGAGGTCCTCGTCGTCGGCGGCGGCCCCGCCGGCATGGCCGCCGCGCAGGCCGCCCGCCGCCACGGCGCCCGCGTCACCCTGCTCGAGTCCGGCGACACCCTCGGCGGCCAGTACTGGCGCCACCAGGGCGCCGGCGACGACGCGAGCTGGCACCACGGCTGGAAGCGCTTCGCCGCCATGCGCGTGAAGCTCGAAGCCGACCCGGGCTGCGAGATCGTCCTCAACGCGCACGTCTGGTCGGTGGACCGCCGCGACGACGCCCCGCCGGTGGTGCACGTGCTGATCGGCGTGCCCGACGGCCAGGACCGCGAGCCGCGCAGCTTCGAGCCCGCGGCACTGGTGCTCGCCACCGGCGCGTACGAGCGGACTCTGCCGTTCGCGGGCTGGGACCTGCCGGGCGTCTACACCGCGGGCGCCGCGCAGGCCCTCGCCAAGGGGCAGCGGGTGGCCGTGGGCCGCCGGGTCGTGGTCGCCGGGGCGGGCCCGTTCCTGCTGCCCGTGGTCTCCAGCCTGCTGCGCATCGGCGCGGAGGTCGCCGCCGTGGTGGAGGCGGCCGGCCCCGCGCAGCTCGCCCTGGGCTGGGGCGCGAAGCCGTGGCGCCTCCTGAAAGCCCGCAAGAAGGCAGGCGAACTCGCCGGCTACGCCCGGGACCTGGCCACGCACCGCATCCCGTACCTGACGGGTTCGGCAGTCACCGCAGCCCACGGAACAAAGAGTGTCAAAACGGTCACCATTACACGGCTGACAACAGACTGGGCGCCGACAGCGACAAAACGGACGATCGAAGCCGACGCCGTCTGCGTCAGCCACGGCTTCGTCCCGAGAACGGAGCTGGCCGTCGCGGCAGGCTGCGCGACGGGGAACGACGGCGCCGTCACCATCGACGACCGGCAACAGACGAGCGTCCCCGGCGTCTACACGGCTGGTGAGCTGACCGGCATCGGCGGCGTCGACCTGGCCCTGGCCGAGGGCGAGATCGCCGGGACCGCCGCCGCCGGGGGAG
>CAKUMG010000487.1 GCA_934667465.1 uncultured Actinoplanes sp.
GCGTACAGCTGGAACTGGCTGGAGTGGCGCAGCCAGATGTGCACGCCGTCGTAGTCGTGGGCGGGGGTGTAGGTCGTGGTCACCTGGCGGGCGATGTTCATCTCGAACGCGACGGACACGTCGCCGAAGTCGGCCCGCTTGGTGTGCATCCGGAAGACGGCCGAGCCCGTGAACGGCGCCGAGGTGCGGCCGGGGACGCCGTCGTCGGGCACGCCGGTCCAGCCGGTGCGCCCCCGGGCGAACAGCGAGCCGGCGGTCACCGTCCAGTCCGGGGAGCCGGCACCCTTGGCGTACGGGTTGGTGATCAGGCCGTCCTTGCGCGGGAAGACCGGTTTGAACAGCCGGAAGCGCGGGGTCGTGCGGGGCGGGGTCACCCCGAGGTCCTGGACCGCCAGCGGACCCGTGGAGGCGACGAGGCGGAAGGTCACCGCCGTGGTGCCGACCGGGGCGGGCGTCGTCGTGGTGGCCAGCGGCGTCCAGCCGACGGCTGGGGCGAAGGGCGCGCCGGTGAACCAGGCACGCCAGCCGGAGCGCTTGCTGTACGCGTACGCGGTGACCCGCACCCAGCCCGCGGACCGGTAGCGCGTGCTGACGGTGAGCGCTCGCTTCGCCCGTACCGGGGAATCGCAGGCCTTTGATCGTGGCATGTCGATCGCGCCCGAGGGGGCACTGAGCTCGCCCCGCCAGCAGAGAAGATCGGCCGCGGCAGCCGGTGCCGGGGTGATCGCCACGGCGGCGACGGCGGCGACGGCCGCACTCATCCAGCGCCGGACGAACCCCACACGCACTCCCCAGGTCCGCCGACGATGTCGACGGGAGCCTTCGGAAGGCGGGCGCGGGATGTGAGGGGAGCGGCCCGGCCGCAACCGGGCCGCACCCTCAGGTTTTACTCAACCTCGACGGCGGCCTGGGCGAACTGGGCGGCATACAACCGCGCGTACGCCCCACCCGCCGCGATGAGCTCGTCGTGCGAGCCCTGCTCGACGATCGCGCCGTTCTCCATGACGAGGATCATGTCCGCATCGCGGATCGTGGAGAGCCGGTGGGCGATCACGAACGACGTGCGGCCCGAGCGCAGGTTGTTCATCGCGCGCTGGATGAGCACCTCGGTACGCGTGTCGACCGAGCTCGTGGCCTCGTCCAGGATCAGGATGCTCGGCTCGGCGAGGAACGCGCGCGCGATCGTGATGAGCTGCTTCTCGCCCGCGGAGACGTTCGCGCCCTCCTCGTCGATCATCGTGCCCATGCCGTCCGGCAGCGAGCGCACGAACCGGTCGACGTGGGCCGCCTCCGCCGCCGTGGCGACGTCGAGCGGCGTGGGGTCGTCGGCGCCGTACGCGATGTTCTCCTCGATCGTCCCCCCGAAGAGCCACGTGTCCTGCAGCACCATGCCGATCCGCTCGCGCAGCTCGGCGCGGGGGATCGTGGTGATGTCCACGCCGTCGAGGGTGATCCGGCCGCCCGTCACGTCGTAGAACCGCATCAGCAGGTTGACCAGCGTCGTCTTGCCGGCGCCGGTGGGGCCGACGATGGCGACGGTCTGGCCCGGCTCGGCCGTGAACGAGAGGTTCTCGATCAGCGGGCGATCCGGCTCGTACCGGAAAGACACGTTCTCGAAGGAAATGCGGCCCTCGATCCGCTTGGTGCTCCTGCTCCGTGACAGCTCCGGGTCGGGGCTCTGCTCGGGCGCGTCCAGCAGCGCGAAGACGCGCTCCGCGGAGGCGACGCCCGACTGGATGAGGTTCGCCATGCTGGCCACCTGGGTGAGCGGCTGGCTGAACTGGCGCGAGTACTGGATGAAGGCCTGCACCTCGCCGAGCGTCAGCGACCCGGACGCCACCCGCAGGCCGCCGACCACGGCCACCAGCACGTAGTTCACGTTGCTGACGAACATCATGGCGGGCTGGATCAGCCCGGAGATGAACTGGGCGCGGAAGCTCGACTCGTACAGCTTCGTGTTGTGCGCGGCGAAGACCTCGGCCGCCTCCTTGTCCCGGCCGAAGACCTTGACCAGGGCGTGCCCGGTGAACATCTCCTCGATGTGGCCGTTGAGCCGGCCGGTCGTCGCCCACTGCGCCACGAACTGCGGCTGCGCCCGCTTGCCGACGACCGTGGTGATCCAGAACGACAGCGGCACGGTGACCAGCGCGATCAGGGCCAGCAGCGGGGAGATCCAGAACATCACCCCGAGCACGCCGACGATGGTCAGCAGCGCCGTCACCAGCTGCGCGAACGTCTGCTGCAGCGTCTGCGCGATGTTGTCGGTGTCATTGGTGGCCCGGCTCAGCACCTCGCCGCGCGGCTGCTGATCGAAGTACGACAGGGGGAGCCGGGACAGCTTCACCTCGACGTCCTGCCGCAGCTTGTACACGACCTTCTGCACCACCTGCGCGGTCAGCCGGCCCTGGAACACGCCGAAGACCCACGCGAGAACGTAGAGCGCGAGCACCCAGAGCAGCACCTGGCCGAGCCGGGTGAAGTCGACGCCCTGCCCGGGCACGAAGTCGATCGCCTGCAGCATGTCGGCGCGGCTCGTGTCGCCTTGCGCCCGCAGCTGCGCGACGAGCTGCTCCTTGGGCACCCCCGCGGGCAGGTCCTTGCCGACGAAGCCGGCGAAGATGATGTCGGTGGCGTAGCCGAGGACCCGCGGGCCGGCCACCGACAGCGCGACGCTCGCGATGCCGAGCAACACCACGAGGCCGACCAGCAGCTTCTGCGCCCGGAGCAGGCCGAGCAGCCGCTTGAGCGAGCCCTTGAAGTCCTCGAGCTTCTCCGCCGGCGCGCCGCCACCCATCATGCGGGCGGGGCCCGTCATCGGCGGGCGCCGTCCTCCCGGAGCTGTCATGCCGCGGCCTCCTGCTCCGTGAGCTGTGAGAGAACGATTTCCCGGTACGTCTCGTTGCCGTCCATGAGCTCGGCGTGCGTACCGGTGCCGACGACCCTGCCGTCGTCGAGCACCACGATCCGGTCGGCGTCGCGGATCGTGCTGACCCGCTGTGCCACGATCACCACCGTCGCGTCCGCCGTCCGCCGGGCCAGGGCCGCGCGCAGCGCCGCGTCGGTCGCGTAGTCGAGCGCCGAGAACGAGTCGTCGAACAGGTAGATCTCTGGCCGCTGCACCAGCGTGCGGGCGATCGCCAGCCGCTGCCGCTGCCCGCCGGACACGTTCGTGCCGCCCTGGGCGATCGGCGCCTCCAGGCCACCCTCCATCCGCTCGACGAAGTCGCGGGCCTGCGCCACCTCGAGCGCCTCCCACAGCTGCTCGTCGGTGGCCGCCGGGTTGCCGTAGCGCAGGTTCGACGCCACAGTGCCGCTGAACAGGTACGGCTTCTGCGGCACCAGCCCGACGATCCGCGACAGCAGCGCCGGGGCGAGCTCGCGCACGTCCACGCCGTCGACGATCACCGCGCCGCCGGTCGCGTCGAAGAGCCGGGGCACCAGGTTGAGCAGCGTGGTCTTGCCGGACCCGGTGCTGCCGATGACCGCGGTCACCTCGCCCGGCCGCGCGGCCAGGCTCACGCCGCTCAGCACCGGCGCCTCGGCACCGGGGTATTCGAAGTCGACCCCGCGCAGCTCCAGATGCCCGTGCCGGTCCACCTCCGTGACGGGCTCCGCCGCGACGCGTACGGAGGGATCGGTGTTCAGCACTTCCTCGATCCGCTCCGCGCACACCTCCGCGCGCGGGATCATCACGAACATGAACGTGGCCATCATGATCGCCATCAGGATCTGCATCAGGTAGCTCAGGAACGCGGTGAGCGCCCCGATCTCCATGGCGCCGCCGTCGATCCGGTGCCCGCCGAACCACAGCACGGCCACGCTGGAGACGTTGACGACCAGCATGACGGTCGGGAACATCGCCGCCATCAGCTTGCCGACCCGCAGCGACACGTCGGTCAGCTCGTCGTTCGCTCCGCCGAACCGCGCCTGCTCCCGGTCGTCGCGCACGAACGCCCGGATGACCCGGATGCCGGTGATCTGCTCACGCAGGATCCGGTTGACCTTGTCGATCCGCACCTGCATCGTGCGGAACAGCGGCCGCATCCGCAGCACCAGCACCGTCACCACGGCCACCAGCGCCGGCACGATGACCAGCAGCAGCCCGGAGAGCGGCACGTCCTGGTGCAGCGCCAGCGCGATGCCGCCGACGCACATGATCGGTGCCGACACCATCAGCAGGAACGTCATCAGGACCAGCATCTGCACCTGCTGGACGTCGTTCGTGGTCCGCGTGATCAGCGAGGGCGCGCCGAACTGCCCGACCTCACGGGTCGAGAACGTCATCACCCGGTCGAAGATCTCGGCCCGCAGATCCCGCCCCACGCCCATCGCGCTCCGCGCCCCGAAATACACCGCCGCCACCTGCGCGACGATCGCGGCGACCGTGACACCCAGCATCGCCGCGCCGATCCGCATGACATAGCCGGTGTCGCCGGGAACGACGCCCTTGTCGATGATGTCGGCGTTCAGAGTGGGCAGATAGAGCGTCGCCAGCGTGGCGACGAACTGGAAGAGCACCACCAGAAAAATCGATCTGCCGTACGGCCGCAGCCGCGCACGCAGCAGTTGGATCAACACCGTTCGGGCACCCCCGTGGTCCTCAGTAGTCCGTCGAGCAGCAGTGACACCATTTCGGCCCCGTCGAAGTGGTCCGGGTCGCCGAAAGGCCCGTACGTATTGGCGCCGCAGAACAACAGCAGCATCCGCGCCACGTACTCCGGCGGCCGCCGCAGATTCGCCGCATCGGGTTCTATCACTTCGGCCAGCGCCGCGGTCATCTTTTCCCGCGACCCGATCATCAGCGCCGCGGCCTCCGGATGCGTCCCGGCCGCAATGATCATTTTCCGCGCCGCGGTCATCAGATGCGCATTCTCGGTGAACCGGTCGTTGACCAGCTCGGCCGCCTTCTTCAAGCGCTCCCGCAGATCTTTCCCCCTGTCGACGGCCGCCAGCGCGCTCAGGGTCGGCTGCGGATCGAGCGCGCGCAGCAGGGCGGCGACGAGCAGCGAGTTCTTGTCCGGGAACACGCCGAAGATCGTGCCCTCCGCCACGCCGGCGGCCTGGGCGATCTGCCGGGTGCTCACCTCGACGCCGTGCTCGTGCAGCAGGGGGACCGTCGCCTCGATCAGCGCGGCGCGCCGCTCCTCGGGGGCCATGGCCGGCACCCGCCGTCGTCGTACCTGTTCGCTCACGGGTGCAACGTTAATGAGCGAGCACTCACTCAGCCACCGAATTACCGTGTTCCTGGGTGTGCTGCACCCTGGTAGCGGGGTTCCCGGGGGGCCACGCGGGTGTACATGAAGACGTTCGACCAGCCCACGACCCACCTCCCGCCGACGCCCGGCACCTTCGCCGGTTTCGCGGTGCTGCCAGGCGTCCGCTCCGGGCCGCTGGAATCCATGCTCTGGTG